>CAMYMX010000070.1 GCA_947259605.1 uncultured Polyangiaceae bacterium
GCCTCGCGCACCGGTAGCGAACGTCATTTGCTGTCGCACATCCTCGTCCGTCATGTCTGCGGCGACGACCGAAACCATCCGGCTCTTCGCGTCGTACAAGATCGGGAAGGCGGTTAGCCGCTTGGCGAGCTTGCGCGGCACTTTCTGGAGCAGCCCGAGATCGATAGCCGCCTTGGCAAGCCGCTCGGAGCTCACGAATTGGGTTTTGAAAATGCCCGCGATGTACTTGAGGAGCGCCGCCTCGCTCATCAGACCGAGTTGCAGAATCGCTTCCTCGGCGGTCGACTGCGTCCTCTGCGCATGGATGACCACCTCGTCGTACCGGTCGGGCGGCAGTTGCCCCTCCACGACGAGCCGGTCCAAGGTCGCGAGGCCGCGAATCTGCGTCGACTGTTCTGGTTGAGCCCCCCAACTCACAGTCCCTACAGTCTAGCGAACGAAAACGGGCCCGGCCCGCCTGGAGTACGAAATGCCCAAATCGACAAGAATGCCCGGCCTGCTAGAGTCCGCCGCAGTGAGGCGGCGGCTGGCAATCTGGCTCTTGATGAGCCCGGCAGCGATAGGCTGTGCCACCACCGGCACGCTCCAGAACGGAGTCTACCGGGGTGTGGAGACCTCCTATCGAATCGGCCCGGTCGACGAGAGCTGGACCGCTGTCACGGTCGACCGGCAAAATGACCTGGCCTGGCACAACGCCTCCAAAGAAGCCGTCATGCACGTCGACTCAGACTGTGACCCTGCGCTAGACATCCCGCTGACGGCGCTCCGCAGCCACTTGATGATCGGATTCACCGAGCGAGAGGTGGTTGAAGAGGAGCACGTCCCGATGGACGGTCGCGAAGCGCTGCGGACGCAATTCATCGCGAAGCTCGACGGTGTCCCGCGTCAGATTCTTCTGCAGATCCTGAAGAAGGACGACTGCGTATACGACTTCGGGCTCATCACCCCGCTCGACTCGAGCTTCGGCGAGGCCCTGCCGGATTTCGACCGCTTGGTCGCCGGATTTGGGACGACGGGCCAGCCGTGACTTCCGCGTCACCATCGACCCAGCCTCGCAACCTCACCACCTGGGCCGACTTCCAGATCCGGCGTCTTCGGACCTTCGTCGAAGAGGTGGGCGCCTCGACTCTCCTTGCCGGGCGTACGTTTCGCACGATGTTCACGACGCGCTTCGACACCAGCGAATTCATTTACCAACTCGAGCAGCTCGGCGTCCGAAGCCTCGCGATCGCAGCGGCGACCGCAATTTTCGTCGGCATCGTCATGACCATTCAGTTTGCAGTGTCCATGGAGGCCTTTGGCGCCAAGGACACTCTCGGCCGCGTCATCGCGGTCTCGGAGGCCCGCGAGCTCGCACCCTCGCTGACGGCCCTGGTCGTAGGCAGCCGGATCGCGGCTGGGATTGCGGCAGAGATCGGCTCGATGAAGGTCACCGAGCAAGTCGACGCCATCCGCGCACTCGGTGCAGACCCCATTCGCAAGCTCGTCGTACCGCGCCTGGTCGCCTGTGTGGTGATCATGCCTTTGATCACATTCGTCGCGTTCATCCTCGGGATGATCAGCTCCATGCTCGTTGCGGCACTCTCCTACGGCATTCCGATGGAGTTCTTCTTTTCGACGGCCCTCGACTCGCTGCGAATGAACGACTTCGTCAGCGGCGTCTCCAAGACACCATTTTTCGGCTTTTTGATAGCGATTCTGGGTTGCTACTTCGGACTGCAGACCCGAGGCGGCACCGAAGGCGTCGGCCGCTCGACCACTCGCTCGGTCGTGGTGGTCTCGATCAGCATTCTGATGGCCGACGCGCTGCTCACGCAGATTTTCGTGAGCTTCGGCACGCTCTGAGCAGAATCAGATCCGAAAGGGGGCGTCGAACGTCCTAGACGATATGACTCGCTGGCTTTTCATCGCGCTGATTTCGATCGCGGGCTGCTCGTACGCGCCGGAGCCCGTTCGCTCGACCGGGCAAGACCTGAGCCCTTCGCTCGTGAGCGCTCCGGCATTGGACGTCACCAGGCTCGCCAAGACCGACGATTGTGCCGACTGCCACTCCGATGTGGCGTCGCACTGGACGAACAGCGCGCACGCGTATGCGTCGTTCGACAACCCGTGGTACCGCGCGAGCATCGACCAGTTCCGCAAGGAGCGGGGCAAGGACGAAAGTCGATTCTGCGCAGGCTGCCACGACCCGCTTCTCCTAATCTCGGGGGATATCGACCGGGAGGTCAGACCGGAGAACGAGCTCGCGTACGCCGGCATCACGTGCCTGGTTTGCCACAGCGTCGAGTCCACCCGCCCCGACGGCAACGCGAGCTTCGCCCTCACGAATCGGGCCGTCCTCCTTCCTGACCCGGCTAATCCCGATGAGATCGAAGCACACCGCGCGCGGCTCACGATGAAGCCGCTCCGCACCGCTGCGCTCTGCGGTTCATGTCACCGATCTTTTTCGAGCCCGTCGATCGGAAACGACAACCATCTTCCCGGAATCGATGATCTCGGCGACTGGGCTTCGTCGGCCTTTGCTGGCGCGGTGCAGGATCAACTCACCTCGGTCGAGGAGAACAGCTGTCAGGGCTGCCACATGCCTGCGGAGTCGGCCTCCGACGGGGAAATGGCAGGGGCGATCGACGGAATCGTGAGCAGTCACCGTTGGACGGCATCTCACACGGCGATGGCAATGCAGCTGCCGGACCGAAGACACGCGGAACAGGCCACCAAACAGCTCGCCGGCGCCGTGGTCGTCGACATTGGGGCTGTGCGCGCGGGCCCGCGACGCTATCTGCTCCCTCAGGAATCGAGAGTCCGGGGCGCAGAGCGACTGGTCTTCGACGTTCTGCTCGAAAACCGAGGCGCCGGTCACCGATTTCCCGGCGGCGTCCGCGACATGCAGGATGTCTGGGTCGAGGTCGAGGTCCGCGATGCGTCCGGCAAGCTGCTCGCGCTGTCGCGTCCGAACCAGGACGGCAACGACGATGTGTTCATGCTGCGGGCGACGGTTCTCGATGCGGAAGCGACACCAGAGATCTTGCACCAGGTTCACCGTTTCTCCGCTCCAGCGTTCGACCGCACGCTCCCCGCACACGATGCGCAGGCTGTTCGCTACTCGATGATGCTTCCGCGCCGGATCGAGCTCCCGCTGCGAGTCGATACGCGCTTGCTGCACCGCAAACACAGCCTGGAGTTCCAAGCGTTGGCCTGTGCAGCCAGCGGCACCGAGCGAGGCGTCCACTTCGCTCAGGGCGCTGAAGATCGTGGCAAGGTCGCACTCGATCCCTGCCTCGAGCAGCCCGTGACCGAGGTGGGGGCTGCGACGGTCTGGATGGGGCGCGGGGCGGCCGAGCGAAATCCAACCGGAGGCGCGGGGCGATCGGTCATCGAACGGTTGCTCACGCAGGCGCTCGCGCTCCTCCATTCCAAACAGGAACACGTACACGTCGCCAAGCCGAGTATCGAGCGCGCACTACGCGTGGCCCGCGAATCGAAGTCCGCCGTTCTGAGCGCTCGGGCTCTCGTCCTGCGCGCGCGGCTCTCCTCGGCGCAGGGCAGACCGGACGAAGCGGCTGCGTTTGCCGATCGTGCCAAAGCATTGATCGGGGAAAATCCGGTCCTCGATCGCGTCCGGGGAGACGCGTACGCCCGCGTGTGGCGCTGGAGCGAAGCGGCCGACGCCTATCAGCGGGTCGCCGACGCCTCGCCCCTCGACCCGCGCGCCTGGCGAGACCTGGCGCGTGCATATGGCAGCCTCTCCCAGGACCTGAACGCCCTATCCGCTGCAGATGCCGGCCTCCGACTCGCGCCCCGCGATGAAAGCTTGCTGCGGAGTCGCGCCCTGGCCCTCGAAAGCATGGGCCGTCCGGAAGCGGCATCTGCGAAAGAACGATGGCTCGCGCATCGGGCTCCGGACGCGCAGCCGCAGCTCCTCGCTGCTTGTGAGCAAGAACACCAGAGGTGCCGTCGCGACCGTCAACCGATACCGCACTACACCCTCTCACCTCCGCGAAAAGCAATTCACGCGAGCATCAATCCCGGATAGAATGGCGCGAATGTCGAAGCAGTATCAGAAGAAGAGCGCCAACACGAAGAAGCGAGAGAAGAAGGGCCATGGCCCGTCCCGCAACACGGTTGGCGGCCAAACCACGGGCGTCATGGGAAACATGATCGGCGGGTTTCGGCGTGCCGTCGGCTCCGAGAGCTCGAAAAAGGGCAAGGGCGGTAGCCTTCTTTGGACGGCAGTCCTCGTGACCGCCGCCATCGCGATTATTGCCTGGAACTTCGCTCGCTAGAACCGTATCGCTTGCCAGCGCAACCAGTGGTCGGCCAGCACGAGCGCAACCATCGCCTCGCCCATTGGAACGAACCGCGGCAACAGACAGGGATCGTGGCGCCCGGTCGTCCGAATCGTCGTCCCGTCGCCCATCGATGTGACTGTGTCTTGGCTTCGCGGCAGACTGCTGGTCGGTTTGACGGCAGCCCGAAGGACGATGGGCATCCCGCTCGAGATCCCGCCCAGCATGCCACCGTGACGGTTGCTGCGCGTTCGGATGACACCCTCCGCGTCGGTTTCGAAGGCATCGTTGTTGTCGCTGCCACGCGCAGTAGCGACCGCAAAGCCGGCCCCGTACTCGACCCCGAGCACAGCGGGTAGACTGAACAGAGCCTTGCCGAGGTCGGCCTTGAGCTTGTCGAAGACCGGCTCGCCCAGGCCCGCAGGCACGTTGCGCGCAACGATCTCAGCGACGCCGCCAATCGAGTCCTGGTCTTTTCGCATCTTCTCGATGAGCTTGACCATGCGTGCTGCAGCTTCCGGATCGGGACAGCGGACGATGTTTGGCTTGCCGTCGGGAAGCTTCTCCACCTGATCGAGCGTGACCGCAGACGGAATCGTGGCTTCGATATCCCCGACTTGCGTCACGTAACCGACCACCTGCCCGCCAAACGCGTCTGAAATGAGCTTCTTCGCCACGGCGCCCGCCGCCACTCGCGCCACGGTTTCGCGCGCGCTGCTGCGGCCACCTCCGCGGTAATCGCGGCGACCGAACTTCGCGTCGAAGGTGTAGTCAGCGTGCCCCGGGCGGTACACGTCCTTGATGTTGGTGTAGTCGCGCGAACGCTGGTCTTTGTTTCGGACGATGATGGCGATGGGGGTTCCCGTCGTCTCGCCCTCGAACACGCCAGAGAGAATCTCTGGGCTGTCCGGCTCTTTGCGTTGCGTGACGATCTTGCTCTGCCCAGGACGACGGCGCTCGAGGTCGGGGATGAGGTCTTCCTCCGAGAGCGGAAGACCAGGAGGACAGCCGTCGATGATGACCACGTTCGCTGGGCCATGGCTCTCACCGGCTGTAGTCACGCGGAAAAGACGACCGAACGTACTACCGGACATGCGGGCTCACTTGTCGGAGCCCGCGTGCCGGCCGATCGCGCGCCCGACGAAGAACGGACCCATCTGCTGAATGTACTGCGAGGTCTGCACCGTGCCCCGCATCGACTGAACGACATGCGAAAGCGGATGAAGGGTCGCCCCGATCAAACCAATCAGGAACTCGTTGTCGTTGGTGTCGAGGCCATGACAGGCGAGGCGCACATCGTGTGCGAGATCTTGGTCTCCGTAGGCGCGCCCGATCGTGGCATGCTCCCGGAGGATGCCGCCCTTCTCTCTTCCTTCGAGCTGCTCGAATGCCCCGGTGCGACGAAGCGGGTACCAGACGGCCCAGTTCCACTCCGGGTTGAGGACCGTCTGCCTGGGCCGATCGAGGAGCCAGAACTCGAGATCTTTTTCGTAACCGCTGCTGTAGGTGCGGCCGATCATCGTCAGCTCGGGGCGCAGGGTCCAGTCGCGCAAGGGCGCAGCCTCAAACAAAGGACGGACCGAGTCGACGAAAAGTGCGGGATCCTCGCCGAAGGTCAGCAAAGCCACGCCGCGGGGGTCGTTGGTGTCTGCGTAGATCACCCCAGAGATGTCAGCTTGTTTCAGGGCCGATAGCAATGCGTCCTGGTTGGCCGCGATCGACGTCCCCGCGGGCACCTGAAACACCAACAGCTGCATGAAAAGCCTGCGATCCATGAACTGAGGCTCCCCGTCCTTGGGAGCGCCCCGCTCGCGCGTGTCGATCGTTGGCGAACCGGCTTCTGCGCCGCCGTGTTGTCCGTGCGAATGGGCCATGGGGAGACTCATAGCGCTTTTACCCCCTCTCTGCACAGTGTAGGCTCGCCGCTGTTCTCATGATGCGCGCGTTCAAGATCCTAGCGGCGATTCTCATTCTTGGGCTTCTTGGCTTGGTCGTGCTCGGCTACTCGCTCAACGAGCCAAGGCCTGAGGGCCAGCCCGGGCCCGAAGCCGACGCACTGGCGCGATCGATGGAGGCGTCGGTCAACAAGGAAGCCTGGGACCGAACCGGCGCAGTTCGATGGTCGTTCTTCGAGCGACATCACTACGTCTGGGACCGTGATCGTGACCTCGTCGAGCTCCGCTGGGGCGATTCGCGCGCCCTGTTCCGGACCGGCGATCAAACAGGCAGGGCGTGGCATTCCGGCTCCGAACAAACCGGCGACGATGCACGGGAAGCGCTGAGCGCAGCCTACGCGTATTGGGTCAACGATTCCTTCTGGCTCAACCCAGTCGTGAAGTTTTTCGATCCTGGCGTCGATCGCTCGCTGGTGAAGCTCGACGACGGACGCGATGCCCTCCTCGTCAGCTACAGCTCTGGCGGCGTCACGCCCGGCGACGCGTATCTGTGGATCCCCGGCGCGGACGGCCTTCCTGAAGCCTGGCGCATGTGGGTACAGATCATCCCGATCGGCGGCATCGAAACGAGCTGGGAGGGCTGGACGGAGCTCGGCACCGGCGCGAAGGTCTCCACGCAGCACGAAGGCTGGGGGCGTACGATGACCTTCATCAGCAACGTCGAAGGCGCTCAAAACCTCGAAGGCCTCGGCGTCGACCCCAGCTTGTTCGATCCCTTGCTTCAGGACTGAGGGCGCCGGGTCAGGCTGAAGACGCCGAGCACGACCAGGAATGCGCCGACGATGCTGATCGTGTTCGGGTACTCGCCGAAGAAGAGGACCCCCCAGCTGTATGCCAGGACGATCTGGAGGTAGGTGACGGAGGACGCCCGGCCGGCGGTCTCGAGCGCGAAGCCTTTGGTGATCTCGATTTGGCCGAGCTGTGCCGTAACGCCAATCCCCAACAAGAGCAGCCACTCGATCCCCTGGGGAAGCACCAGGCCTTCGAGGGCCAAGAGCGGCAAGGAGGCGGGACCGGTGACTAGGGGAAAGTAGAGGACCACGACCATGTGGTGCTCGGTGGAGCCGAGGCGGCGGATGACGACGTAGGCAATTGCGGAAAAGATAGCGCCCACGATGCCAACGACGACCGCGACTGGATCCAAGTGCTGGCCGCTGGCGAAGAGAAAACTCGGCTGGGCGACGAGGACGATACCGGCCATGCTGAATACGGTCGCGAACACATCCAAGCCGCGCAGCGGCTCCTTGAGCGCAACGGCCGCAATCAGCGCCGCGAGCATCGGATTGCAGAACTGAATCACCGTGGCGTCGGCGAGCGGCAGATGATTGATCGCGTAGAAGTAGCAACTCAAGCCCATGAAGCCGGCGAAGCCGCGCATCAGGAGCAGCTTCTTGTTGTTGCCCCAGGGGTAGATCCCGAGGCTGCGGATCGCCCACCAGCTCATGACGAGCGTCACGAGCACCCGTGCGAGAACCAGCTCCATCGTCGGCAGCCGCTCGCCCGCCAACTTCGCGAACACGGTCATCGCGCTGAAAAACAGCGTGCCCAGCAACATGTGGCGAATCCCGGGCGTGATGCGATGCCAATGTGGGAAGAGTGCCGGCACCCCGCGCGTTCTGTCTGGTAATGCGCAGGGCGCAAGCGGGTGATAGGAGAATCGCATGAGAACGCTGACGAGAAGCTTCGCGCAGGGGCTCTTGGTCCTTGCACCGGTTGCCATCACGATCTGGGTCGTCGTCTTCACGGTGACGACCCTCGATAAATGGCTCAATACGCGAATCCCCGGGCTTGGAATCGTGATCGCCGCTGCTGGGATCACGCTGATTGGCTATCTGGCCGGCAACGTGGTCGGTGACAAACTGATCTCGACCTTGGAGTCGGGTATGCGGCGTGTGCCGCTCGTTCGGATCCTCTACAATTCGCTCCGAGATCTGTTCGGGGCGTTCGTCGGGAGCAAACGCAAGTTCGATAAGCCGGTCGCCGTCGAGGTCAACCGACACGGGCTCAAGGTGCTCGGCTTCCTCACCAACGAGCGCTTCGACGATTCGCATCTAGCCGGGCACGTCTCGGTGTACCTGCCGGAGTCCTATAACTTCGCGGGCAACTTGATCGTCGTCCCGCGCGAACGAGTGCACCTACTCGACGCCGACGGTGCAGAGTTCATGGCGTTCATCGTGTCGGGCGGCGTGACCGACATGAATGCAGCGAAGACGGTGATCGACGGCCAGACGGTGTGACGCTGACGCTGGCGCTGACACTGGCGCTGACACTGGCGCTCGCGCTGACGCTCGCACGACCCAGAAGCAGGCGGCAGCGCGAGCCCGCAGGGCGAAGCCCGGCGCAACGCGCCGCCAAGCCCAAGCGAAGCGAAGGGCGCGGAGGGAGGATTACGGGTGGGGGTGGGCGGGCGGTGTAACCAACTCTGGCACTGAGACTGAATGAGGGTATCCTCCAGCCCCATGGCAGCAACCATCTTCGAATCCCCGCACGAGCTCAAGAACGCCGTTGGCAAGCACCTAGGCTACAGCGACTGGCTCACCATGGAGCAAGATCGCGTCGACAAGTTCGCTGACGCGACCAACGACCATCAGTGGATTCATGTCGACGTGGAGCGTGCGAAGACCGGTCCCTTCGGCGCAACGATCGCGCACGGCTACCTGACGCTCTCGCTCGTGAGCTCCTTCATGCCCGAGGTCTTCGAGGTCCGGGGCTTCGAGTTCGCGGTGAACTACGGCACGAACAAGGTTCGTTTCCCGGCGCCGGTGAAGGTCGGCTCCCGTATTCGCGGAGGCGCCGAGGTTGTTTCGGTGGATGAGTCGAAGGGGGGCATCCTTTCAGTGGTGCGCGTGACCGTCGAAGTCGAAGGCGAAGACAGGCCGGCCTGCATCGCAGAGACCGTGAGCCTTTACTTCCCGAAGAAGTAGAGATCAGTCCTGACACCAAGGTGCGCACGAGCGCCGGCACTGGCGATGGGGCGGCTTCATAGCGGGTGGCAGCGCGAGCCCGAAGGGCGAAGCCCGGCGCGAAGCGCCGGCAAGGCGGAGCAAAGCGAATGCCGCGCCAGGGAGGATTACGGGTGGGGGTGGGCGGGCGGTGTCACTAGACCGACACTGACGCGGCCCGCGGCTTTTTCCGTTTTTCGCGTGGAAATGGTAAGAAAGGGACCGCTCGCAGGCGCGTTGCCGTACTGCACACGGGGATATTGGGAGGGAGAGCGTGATGGAGACGAATAACCCAAGGATGTTCAACTGGGGTTGGGTTGTGATTTTTGCGGCTTTCGCGATGGGGGCGGCTTCGAGCGCCTCTGCGCAGGGCGCGCAGATCGACCTCAATCAGTTCCGACCGGCCGAGCTCGCCACGGACGGTTTTTCGGCAAGCACGCCGGACGGTCAAGGCCATGCGCGCTTCGGTTTCCAGGTCTGGCTGGACTACTCGGACGACCCGCTCAGAGTCAACGGTGCCGAAATCGTGCACCAGCAGCTGACGGGTCACCTGATGCTGAACATCGGCCTGTGGGATCGCGTCGTGCTGTTCGTAGACATGCCTTACCACTTCATGATTAAGGATCCGGCCGACAGTGGGGCCTTCAAGAAATCGAATTTGGGGGACTTGTACTTCGGCGGACGATTCAACTTCTTCGGCACCCGCGACGACGTCTTCCAAATCGGGGCACAGGCTACGCTCACGATCAACACCGCCTCGCTGGCCAGCAGCCGCCAGTCCTTCGCGGGTCAGGCCGATCAAACGCCCTACCTGGGCGGCTGGTTCGAGCTGCTTCTCAACTTCAACGCGGGCGACTACGTCCGTATCCCGATCCAAGCAGGCTACAAGATCGGTCCTCAACGCGGGAATCCTGCGATTCTGTTCGTCGGAAACGAGTTTACTTATGGCGGCGGTGTCTTGATCATGTTGGGCGACGACCACTTCATGATCTCGGCTGAAGCATTCGGCCGAACCGCCGCGAATCCCACCATAGACATGTGGTCGAAGAACGAGACCCCGGTCGAGGTGCTCGGTGGCTTCAAGTGGCTTCCGGACTTCGGGTTCACGCTCGGCGTGGGCGGCAGCGCGGGGGTGACAGCAGGCTACGGGGCGCCCGATTGGCGCGTGTTTGCCATGCTCGGCTATACGATGCCGGCGGACGAGAAGGCGCCGGACGCCGACGGGGACGGAATCCCGGACGAGCTCGACCAGTGCCCGACCGAGGCGGAAGACGACGACGGCTTCCAGGACGACGACGGTTGTCCGGACTTGGATAACGACGGAGACGGCATTTCCGACGCGAACGACAAGTGCGCGGACGAGGCCGAAGACATCGACGGCTTCGAAGACGAAAACGGCTGTCCAGACCCGGACAACGATGGTGACGGAATTCTCGACGCGGACGACCAGTGTCCGAACGACGCGGGAGCACCGGAGAACAACGGCTGTCCCGACCCGGATCGCGATGGCGACGGCGTCCCAGACCGCATCGACAACTGCCCAGACGATCCCGGCACGGTGGAGAATCAGGGCTGCCAAGGGAAGCAGCTCGTCGTCATCGGTGCGGGGAAGC
>CAMYMX010000071.1 GCA_947259605.1 uncultured Polyangiaceae bacterium
AGCCTGAGGCTGCCGAAGAAGTCCGGGAGCTCGTCCAGTACGAGCCCGAAACCGCCGGTGGCTTGATGACGACCGAGTTCGCGTCCTTGCCGCCGGAGACGAAAGTCTGGGAGGCGATGGAGGCCGCGCGGCGCTTTGCACGCGAAGAGATGGCGGAGATGCTCTATTACATCTACGTCTGCCGGCCGAATGGAGAGCTCCTCGGGGTCGTGTCCCTTCGTGACCTGATTCTCAGTGATCCGGGACAGTCCCTGTCCGAGATCATGGTCGAGAACGTCTTCAAGGTGTCGGCGTTCGACGACCAGGAGCAAGTCGCGGACGCGATCGCGCGGTACGACTTGGCCGCGCTTCCGGTGGTCGACAGACTTTCCCGGATGCTCGGTGTCGTCACCGTCGATGACGTCGTCGACGTCGTGATTGAAGAGGCGACCGAAGACGCACAAAAGATGGGTGGTGTCGTGCCGCTCGAGGACTCGTACTTCGATACGGGCTGGGCCGAGTTCGTGTGGAAGCGTGGCTCCTGGCTCGTGCTTCTCTTCATCGCGCAGCTGCTCACGGCGACGGTGATCCGGCAGAACCAGGATTTCCTCGCCGCGACGGTCGAGCTCGTTCTCTTCATCCCGCTCATCATCGCATCGGGCGGCAACGCCGGGTCGCAGTCCGCAACGCTCGTCATTCGCGCAATGGCGGTTGGCGAGCTCCGCCCTGGCGATTGGGCAAAGGTTGCCGGTCGGGAGCTGTTGATCGGGTTGTCGCTTGGGATTGCTCTCGGCTTGATAGGCTTTGCAAGGGGCTGGTTCGCGGGCGAAACCGTCGCGCCGATAGCGATCGCCACGGCCGTGGGGGCGAGCATTCTCGCCATCGTTACCTTGAGCACGATGATCGGCTCGCTCCTTCCACTGCTGATTCGACGCGCAGGTCTCGATCCTGCCGTATCCTCGACGCCTTTCATTGCGTCCGTCGTCGACGTCTTGGGGCTCGTCGTCTATTTCGCGGTCGCGCAAGTAATTTTGCACGTCGTCTTTGCATCCTAACCTCTCGATTTCAGCCTCACCCGTGTTAGGCTCCCCTCTTCGCAACGGGAGCTAGGCATGCTGAAACTGACCATCAACTACAGCCAAGACGTCGATACCGTGTACCGATTCGTGACCGACCCAGAGCAGATTAAGAAGCGCTGCGAAGAGTCCGGCGAGCGAAACGTTCGCATCCAAGTCGAGGACTCTGGTGGGACGAAGATCATCACCTCGACGCGCGAAATCGATAGTGACCTCCCGGCCTTCGCAAAGAAGCTGTTCAGCGCCACCAACACGATTGTCGAGCGCCGCGAGTGGCGCGACGCAGGCGAAAAAAAGACCTGCAAGAGCCACATCGATGTCCTCCGCACGCCAGGTGAGATCGACTCCAACGTCACGATCTCCCCGAACGGGAGCGGCTGCACCTACGACGTCGAGTTCGAGGCAACCGCAAAGGTGCCGCTCATCCGCAAGAAGCTCGAAGCCTTCGTCGAAAAAACCACGATGGAAGGCATGCGCGACGAGCACGATTACAATCAGCGTGCGCTCAACGAAGCGGGCTGACCTCAGAGATTCAGTCTCGAAGCTCGCTGATGAGGTAGTCTTCGGCGGCCCAAAAGTCGCACTTCTCAGCGGCGTTGCTGGCAACCGAAACGGTCGTGTCATAGACCTTGTGTTGGTCCGTTCCTTCATCGTAGGTCGGCCACTGAGGGCCACCGATCGGGTTCGGATTGTCGGTAAGCGCAAAGCGCCAAAAGTCGCTGAGGATCTCGGTCCAAAGTGCCCAGTCGGCCGTATCCGCTTGCCAGGCGTTGAGGGTGGTCGAGAAGTCCTCCAAATTGATCACGAGAAGCGGATCGTAGCCGAAGACGTAGGGGATATCCGCAGCGTGAAACGCGCCCAAATCGTAGCTCGGTAGGCTGCCGTCGATGAAAGGCAAGACCACCTCGAGCTGCGAGTGTCCGTCCTGGTACTCGAACTGATAGAGATACGTCGGAACGAACGCGCTCAGCTTCGCGGCTTCGAGCTTGCCCGGACAGCGAAAAATCGTGTCCGTCGCGACCGCGGCGAGGGCCACGGCGGGTTCCGAATAGTCCGACAGCGGGTATTGCTCCACAGCTCGGGCTGCCAGCTCGGTGTTGCCCCCGACGAAATAGGCGATCAGCTCCTCGTAGTTCTCCGATGTCACCTCGAGCGGCGGATCTGCGAGCTCGCCGAGCCAAACGAAGAGCCGCGCCTCTTCGCGCGTGAAGCCGAGGATCGTCGGCACTTGGTTGAAATTACCCGAGCTGAACGATTCGCTCGGCTGCTCGGTGAAGAATGAGCCGTCGAGCACCGGGCCCCAGCTTCCCGTCACGCCCTCGCTGGGGTTGAAGCCGAAGTTCGGCGCCGGTGGCAGCGCCGCGAGGACGTCGTCCGCCGACTTCGCCCGCATGCAGGTCAATACATCTGGCTCCGTGTCGCACGCCAATGCCGCGGCAAACGCGTCGCCCTGCGTCTCGGCGGCGGAGAGCGTCGGCCACGGCCGCTCGCAGGAGCCGCTTTGGAGGATGGCCTTGTCGAAGAGCCCAGCGCTCTTCGGAGAGGCGAGATGGCTGCAAACGCTGAACGCACCAGCGGATTCGCCGAAGATCGTGACATTATCGGGATTGCCGCCGAAGCGCTCGATGTTGTCCTGCACCCACTGGAGCGCGGCGGTTTGATCCATCAGGCCGTAGTTGCCCGATGCGCCGTCGGGGCTCTCCGCAGTGAGCCCGGCGTGCGCGAGGAACCCAAGCTGGCCGAGGCGGTAGTTCATGCTCACCACGACTGCACCCATTTCGCGGGCGATCAGGTCGCCCGCAGTGCCGCCGTCGGTCTGCAAGCCCTCACCCAAGGTGAACGCTCCGCCGTGTATCCAGACCATGACCGGAATACCCGAGCCCTCGACGGGCGTGTCGACGTTCAGATAAAGGCAATCCTCGCTCGGCATGAAGCCGGGGACAGGAAGGCCTGCGAATGCGAGCTGGGGGCAGATGTTCGGCTTCTCGGTCGCAGGAAGCGTGTCGGTCCATGGCTCCGGGTTGATTGGAGGCTTCCAGCGAAGCTCGTCAATCGGTGGCGCGGCGTAGGGGATGCCGCGGTACGAGAGTACGCCGTCGTCCTCGTAACCCCGCACAGGGCCGAAGGCTGTCTCCGCTCGGACACCGCGGTCGTTCGGGCAATCGTCGACGCAAATCTGGTCGACTTGGGCAGTCGTGCAAGCACCCAAGAGTGCCGCAAGAACGGTACCGCCAAGAATTGAACGTGCGACCATCGCAAACCTCTCAAGCCAAGGCTGTCAACTTACATCGTGTGACGGCTCGGCGCTATCTGACGTCGATCAACCTGCAAAAACTGCACGATCTTTGGCCCATTCCCGAAGGGCGTCGATGCGCTCGGCCATGGTCACCGAAAGCGGCTTCGTCATCTCGATCTCGTCGGCGACGAACTCCGTCGTGAGGTCTTCCTGGTGAGAGAATGCGGTATAGAGTGCGGAGACGACAGCCTGCTCGATCTCAGCGCCGCTGAACCCATCGGTCAGCTCCACGAGCCGTCGGATGTCGAACTTTGCCGGGTCGCGCTTTCGACGTTTGAGGTGGATGTGTAAGATCCGCTTGCGCGCCTCGGCCCCAGGAAGATCGACGAAAAAGATCTCGTCGAAGCGGCCCTTGCGCATCAGCTCCGGGGGAAGCTTCGAGATGTCATTCGCGGTCGCGATGACGAAGACATTCTCCTTCTTGTCCTGAAGCCAGGCGAGGAAGGTTCCGAAGATTCGCTGCGCAGGTCCACCCTCTGCGTCTTGTTGCGAGAGCGCCTTCTCAATCTCGTCGATCCAAAGAACCACGGGCGCCATCGCCTCCGCAAGCTTGATCGCGCGCTTCAGATTCTTCTCGCTCTCGCCGACGTAGCGATTGTACAGGTTCGAAGGGTCGAGGCGGATGAGGGGAAGCTTCCACTCCGCGGCCACCGCCTTGGCACAGAGGCTCTTTCCACAGCCCTGAACGCCGATCAGCATCAGCCCCTTAGGAGGCGACAGGCCATATTGCTTGGCTCGCTTCGGGTCTTCGAAGGCAGCCTGACGCTTGCGAAGCCAGTCCTTGAGCTCAGTCAGACCGGCGACATCACCCATCTCGTGTTCGTGCGGGAAGTATTCGAGCACCCCGGAGCGTTCGATGATCTGACGCTTGGCCTCGAGCACCTTGACGATGTCTTCACGCCCGAGGACGCCGTCCTCAATCACCGCTTGGGTGATGATCTTCTGCACCTCGAAGAACGTGAGGCCGTGCAAAGCAGCAAGCAGCTGCGACACATCCATGCTGGAGAGCTCGACCTTCACGTGAAGCCGCTTGGCCAGGTCGCGGAGCACTGCTTGGACGAACGAATGGTAAGCCTCGGACGACGGCGCATGCAGGCTGAGCGGCGTGAACAGGTGCTCGATTGCCGGGGGCATCTCGATGCCGTGGCCCGACAGGACGATGGCCCCGCGGTGTCCGAAGTACTTCTTGTGAATGTTCTTGATCTGGGCGATCACGGCGGGCTCGTGAAGATAGGGGCCGAGCCCTTTGAGGTAAAAAATCGCCTCGAGATTCGAGCGCCCGATGAACGAGAGCGCCTTTTGAGGAGGTCCACTCTCGGGGGTGTGCCCCGGCTCGGGCATCTCACGGCGGAGCCCATCGACCTGGGTCCAAGAGAAAAGGGGTAAGCCGATGTGCTCGGCGGCATGCTCTAGCAGCACGTGCACCCGCTCTTCTTCGACGGTATCGACGAGCAACAAAGGATGGTGCGCGCGAATCAGGATCTCCAGCTCGCGAAGCTGGTCCGGCGATGGTGGTACCGTCCGAAGCACGAATTCAGGATCGGAGGTCCCCGCGGGGGTGTCAAACTTGTGTGAGTTGACAGCCCGGATGGCGAATCTACACTCGGCCGCATGGCAGCTTTGGGAGAGAAACTAATGGACAAGCGAATCGTGGAACGCAACATCGCGAAGGGCTTGATTTCCAAACAAGAGTACGAGCAGCGGCTGGCGAGCCTCGCCGATCGCGAAGGCTCGTACGACACGGTCGAGATCGACCCCACCGATTCGAAGGACGAGTCGCAGGCGGAGTAGCGCGTATGAGTGAGGACGAGGGCACAGCTCCGAGCATCGACTTCAACACTTTCGTCTTGTCGCTGAGCACCTCCGCGCTCATCCATCTGGGCAAGCTGCCTGGTGCCGAAGACGACTCGACGGTGAACCTCGCCCATGCGAAACAATCGATCGACTGTATTGCGCTCCTCGAAGAAAAGACGAGGGGGAACCTCACCGGCGAGGAAGAGCGGCTCATCACCGAGGTGCTGTACGACTTGCGGCTGCAATTCGTAGCGGCGAGGAAAGCCGCGGACGACTAGGCTTGAAGAAACTCACCCTGCGTCTCGATTCGTACAGCGAGGACGCGCGTCGGTACGTCGCCGCGGCGCAACAGCTCGCAGACGATCGCAAACACGCAGAAGTCCAACCGATCCATCTTTGGTACGACTTGGTGGATCGGGAGCCGGCGGTCCAAGCGGCCATCGAAGCGGCGGGCGTCGACCCAACCGACGTGTTGGTCGATTCGGAATGGGCGCTCCGGAGGCTCGCGAAGACCAAAGGCGAAGAAGTCGCGTATCTGTCGACCGGATTCCTCGAGCTCCTGTCGAGAGCCGAGCTCGAGGCCACCCAGCATGCTGGGCTTCCGGTTCGAACCGCGAGCTTGGTCTTGGCCTGCGCACAGGAGCCCGAAGGCCTGCTCCGTTCAGTCCTGCGGACATCGGGCTTGAGCAGCGCGATCCTGCGAGAAGCCTTGGCGGGTGGCGGCGGAAACGATAGACCGGATACAGCTGCAGGAGCGAAAATGGGTGTTCTGGACGAGTATGGCCGCGATCTGACGCGCTTGGCAGCCCAAGACGCATTCGATCCGCTCATCGGGCGTGAGGCCGAGCTTCGCCGAATGCTCCAAGTCCTCGCGCGGCGCGGGGAGAACAATCCTCTGCTCGTCGGCGAAGATGGAACCGGCCGTACTGCGCTCGTTCATGGCCTCGCTTCGCGGATCGCGGACGACGAAGTGCCCGACCTCTTGGCTGACAAGCGCATCATCTCACTCGATTCCGGTGAGCTCGTCGCAGGGACCAGGCTTCGCGGGCAACTCGAAGAGCGCATGCGAGCGATCCTCGATGCGGTCCGCGACTCGGGCGGCCAGGTGATCTTGTTTCTGCCCAACCTCGCTTCTTTCCTTCGCACGAAGGGAGGCGCAGGCGACATGCTCGCCAATGCGCTGAGCCGGGGCGAGGTCCGGGCGCTTGCTCGCTGTACCCCGGATGAGCTTCGGGAAATCAATGACGAAGCGAGCACGCTGTCGCGTAGGTTCGTACCGATTCAGATCGAACCGCCGAGCTCGGAACAGGCGGTGGCCATCCTTCGAGGGCTGAAAGCGCGGTTTGAAGCGGCTCACGAAGTCGAGATCACCGAGCCGGCGTTGGAAGCCGCCGTTCGCTTTGCGCGCCGCTACGTGGCGGGGCGCGAGCTTCCAAAAAGTGCGATCGACCTCATCGACGAAAGCGCGGCGCGCGTTCGCCTTGGCCTCGACGGTGACGAGTCGGACGATACGGTGGGCCCCGAAGACGTCGCAGCGGTCGTTGCGCTCTGGACCGGCGTGCCCGCCTCCAAAATGATGGAGGAAGAAGCACAGAAGCTCCTGCACATGGAAGACCGGTTGCGAGAGCGCGTCGTCGGCCAGGACCATGCCGTGAGCGCCCTGAGCAAAGCGGTGCGCCGAGGCCGCGTCGGCCTTCGTGACCCCAAACGCCCGATCGGCTCGTTTCTCTTTCTCGGCCCAACGGGGGTAGGCAAGACCGAGCTCGCCAAGACCCTGGCCGCGTTTCTGTTCGACGACGAGGCCGCGCTCACCCGACTCGATATGAGCGAGTTCATGGAAAAGCACATGGTCGCGCGACTGATCGGGGCGCCGCCCGGATACGTCGATAGCGAAGAGGGCGGTTTTTTGACCGAAGCGGTGAGGCGGCGACCCTACTCGGTCGTCTTATTCGACGAGGTCGAGAAGGCGCACCCCGACGTGTTCAACATCCTGCTCCAAGTTCTCGAGGACGGCCGACTCAGCGACTCTCGCGGGCGGGTCGCGCATTTCCGCGACACGGTCATCATCATGACCTCGAACGTGGGGAGCGAGCTCATTCTCGAGCACGAGGGTTCCGACGAAGCGCTCAACGAGCGGATCGAAGAACGGCTTCACGATTATTTCCGGCCGGAGTTCCTCAATCGAGTCGACGAGGTTCTGATCTTCGACCGGCTCGACAAGGAAGAGCTCGCGGCGATTCTCGAAATCCAGCTCCGCCAGGTAAAGAAGCTCCTCAAGCCCCGGGAGATCGGTCTGACCTTGACGGATTCCGCAAAAACACGACTGATCGACCTGGGTTACGATCCAGCATTCGGCGCGCGTCCCTTGAAGCGGGTCCTCGTTCGGGAGCTTCAGGACCCCCTGGCCGAAGCCCTTTTGCGCGGCCAGTTCGGCGAAGGTGACACGATCGCAGTCGACTCCGACGGCACGTCGTTCTCCTTCGAAAAAGGCTAAACCTGGCGGGTACGCCCCGGGCCTCGACTCGGTTATGCTTCGCCGATGAGCAGCACCCACTACCGAACCTGCAACCTCTGCGAAGCGATGTGCGGGCTCGAAGTCGAAATCGATGGCACCGAGGTCAAGTCTATCCGCGGCGACGTCGCGGATGCGTTCAGCCACGGCCACATCTGCCCCAAAGCGACGGCACTCAAAGACCTCTATGACGATCCCGACCGATTGAAGCAGCCGGTCAGGAAGGTCGGAAGCGGTTGGGAGCCCATCTCCTGGGACGAAGCCTTCGATCTGGCCGTCGGTAGACTCCACGCGGTCCAAGAAGAGAACGGGCGCGGCGCAGTGGGGCTCTATTTCGGCAACCCGAACGCTCACAACTTCGGAACGCTCGTGTACGGCCCCGCGTTCTTCCGTGCGCTCGGCACGAAGAATCGGTTCTCGGCAAGCTCCTGTGACCAGTGGCCGCTCATGCTCGCCTCGTACTTCATGTACGGTCACCAGCTGCTGTTTCCCGTGCCCGACGTCGATCGGACCGACTACATGATGCTGATCGGCGCCAACCCGCTTGCATCCAACGGAAGCATCATGTCGGCCCCCGGGATCAAAAAACGTCTCGAAGCGATCGGCAAGCGCGGCGGCAAAGTCGTGGTGGTCGACCCCCGGAGGTCCGAAACCGCGCAGATCGCGGACGAACACGTGTTCATTCAGCCGGGCACCGACGCGCTGTTCCTTCTCGGGATGCTCCACGAGGTGTGCAGTTCCAGCGTCGACCTCGGTCGATTGAAACCCCACGTGAAAAACCTCGACCGTCTCCTCGAGATCGCCAAGGCGTATCCACCCGAAACCAGCGAGGCGATTACCGGAGTACCCGCAGCAACGGTGAAGCGGCTTGCGCGCGAGATGCAGAGCGCCGCCACCGCCGTGGCCTATGGTCGAATGGGCGCCTGCACGCAGGAGTTTGGCGGCCTCAACATGTGGCTCGTCAATGCCCTCAATGCGGTCACGGGGAACCTCGACGAGCCCGGCGGCTGGATGTTCGCGACCCCCGCAATCGATTCCCTTCAGAAAATCGGCGGCTTCGGCCTCGGGCGAGGCTCCTACGGACGCTGGCGCAGTCGCGTTCGGGGCTTGCCGGAATTCGGAGGCGAGCTGCCCTCTTCGGTGATGGCTGAAGAGATTCTCACCGAGGGCGAGGGGCAGATTCGGGCCATGGTGATCCTCGCGGGCAACCCGATTCTGTCGACGCCGAACGGAGGACGCCTCGACGAAGCATTCGAATCGCTCGACTTCACCTTGGCGATCGATTTTTTCATCAACGAGACGAGCCGGCACGCAGACCTGATCTTGCCGCCTGTTTCGCCGATTCAGCGGAGCCACTACGACCTTGCGCTCAACCTGGTAGCGGTCCGCAATACTGCGAACTACTCCGCGCCGCCCTTCCCTACGGCAGAAAACGAGCTGGACGACTGGGAGATCCTCAGCGAGCTGACCTGCCGACTCGCGGCCAAGCGTCACGGCAAGCTGAGCAAGGAATACCTGTTGGCGCGAGCAGCGCAGAAGGCCGGCCCGGAGCGCGTGCTCGACGTCGGCCTTCGGTTGGGACCCTACGGGAAACGATTCAGTCCACTTGGAACCGGGCTATCGCTCGGGAAGCTCAAGAAAGAGCCGCACGGAGTCGACCTCGGTCCGCTTCAAAGCTGTTTTCCAGAGCGGATCCCCGAGGCCCATGGCGCGATCGACTTGGCGCCCGAGCTCTTCGTAGAGG
Source organism: uncultured Polyangiaceae bacterium (assembly GCA_947259605.1). Taxonomy (GTDB): domain Bacteria; phylum Myxococcota_A; class Polyangia; order Polyangiales; family Houyiibacteriaceae; genus SG8-38. The sequence goes on from CAMYMX010000071.1 coordinate 9,402, forward strand.
ACCTCGATCGGCTTCGAGCGCGATTCGCGGCAGAGGTGTCGGCCACCCCGGAGGGCAAGCTCCTTCTCATCGGACGCAGGCATCTTCGAAGCAACAACTCCTGGATGCACAACAGCCAGCGCCTCATGAAGGGAAAAACTCGGTGCACCGTGATGATCCACCCGGACGACGCCGAGCGACTGGGCGTGAAGGCCGGCGACGACGTGACACTGAGCTCGCGCGTCGGAGAGGTCACCGCGCCAGCGGAGATCACGGGCGACATGATGCCCGGGGTCGTGAGCCTGCCGCACGGCTTCGGTCACGGTCGCGAAGGCGTGCAGCTGGGCGTCGCGACGAATCACCCAGGCGTGAGCGTCAACGACCTGACCGACGACCAGCTGATCGACGAGCTCAGCGGGAACGCGGCGTTTAGCGGCGTTCCCGTCACGGTCAAGGCGGCAGAACAGATCGCTGCGGCGGAGTGACCAAGCCCCAGCGGCGGCGTTTCGCCGGCAGCTGCGGCGGATTAACCAGACTTCAACGGCGGCGCTTCGCTGGCATCTGGGGCGGCCTGACGCGCACCGGAACGGGTACCGGGGGCGGGCTGAGCAGGCCTTCGAGCGCGTCGATCAAGGCGTCCATCACCTCACGCACACGGTCGGAAAAATTTTTCGAACTTTCAGCCACCTTGCTCTCATAATGGGCCTACCGGTGAACCTGTCAACACCCGACTCGATATTGCAGCGCAATTGCCGTGATCTGGAGCGTACATGCACGTCCATTTAATTGGTGTCGCGGGCACCGGCATGAGCGCGCTCGCTGCGCTCCTCGTCGAGGCAGGATATCGCGTGAGCGGGAGCGACACGGCGTTCGACCCGCCGGTCGGCCCGTACCTCGAGGAGCTCGGCATCGAATGCTACGAGGGTTGGCGGACCAAGAACCTGGACACGAACCCGGATCTCGTCGTAGTTGGCAACGTATGCAGGCGAGACAACCCCGAGGCACAAGAAGCGATGAGTCGCGGGCTTCCAACGCTGTCCATGCCCGGCGCGCTCGCTGCCAAAGTTCTTTCGCGGCGCAGGTCCTTGGTCGTTGCCGGCACGCATGGAAAGACGACCACCTCGACCTTGCTTGCCTACTTGCTTCGACGGGCGGGAATGGATGCCGGCTTTTTCATCGGCGGGATTCCCTTGAACTTCGATCGAAGCTCACGCCTCGGGTCGGAAGGCCTTCCGTTTGTGGTCGAGGGCGACGAGTACGACAGCGCATTCTTCGAGAAAGAGCCCAAGTTCTGGAGCTATCACCCAAGCGCGGCGATTCTGACCTCGATCGAATACGACCACGTCGACATCTATCCGAACG
>CAMYMX010000072.1 GCA_947259605.1 uncultured Polyangiaceae bacterium
GTCTGCGACGTTTTCAAAGGCTATGCCCAAGGCTCGCGCGAAGTGATCCGGAGCATGGGGTCCGGTGACGCGTTCGGCGAGCTTGCGGTGCTCACCCGAAAACGTCGCACGGCCACCGTCGTGGCTCGAACCGATGTCGAGTTGCGACTCGTCACCCCGGAGGCCCTTGACCGGGAGCTCAAACGAAATCCGGTCCTTGCGTCCTTCATGTCAGCCGTTACAGCCCGGTTCGCGGACCTGGATGCACGGCTCGATTCGACCGAGGAGTAGGCGGAGAGGACGCCCGGCGCCGCGGCTGAAGCCTTAGTTCCCGAGGAGCTCCCGCGCGTCGACGAGGTCCGGGCAATCTAAGCCTTCATCGAACCGCGCGTAGATGGGAGCGACCAGCTCGCGGGCGCGGTCGGCCTGACCCTGCTTTGTCAGAAGGCGGCCGAGGCTCACCCCAGCGCGGAGCTCCAAAGAGAGCGCGTTCTGGCTCTGCGCGATCTCGATTGCTCGGCGGAACAACTGCTCGACATCCTGTTCATCGGCTTGGGCGTGCAATACGAACTCGCCCTTGAGTCGGTGGAGCTCCGCGTCCCACTGCGCCTGCCCGGTCGTCATGGAGACCGCAAGAGCTCCTTCCAGAGCACCGAGCGCCATCGGGTACTGACCGGTGCTGTGATAGGCGTCCGCCAGGAACCCGACCATCATCGGCGCGTTGGCGAGCATTCCCGTCCCGGACACCTCGTTCACGCACGATTGGAACTCGATGGCGGCCGCCTGCATCTCGCTCTCGTCCAGCGGCTGCTGGAGGCGTGACCATGCGATCATGAGCCGTCCCTCGGACAAAAGGAGCGCGAAGCCGTGGCGCTCGGAGATTTGGGTGGACCGTTCGGCAATCTCGCCGGCGAGCTCGGGTTCGCGCCGCATGATGTGCAGCACCGAGGTCCACAACAAGGCATAGGCGAGGCTAAATTGGTGCCCAACGTGCTCGCCGAGAGCCTGCGCCTCGCGGCATATCGCAACGGCTTCGTCGGGACGACCCAGCAACCACAGAGACCACGCCATCCAGATGCGAGCCAGGACCCCGAGGTCCTCTCCGTAGAGCTGCGTGAGGTGTTCGTGGGCAGAAGGTTCGTAGAGTGCGATGGCCTTCTCGAACTGCGTGACGGCCGCGCTCGGGTTGCCGTCGAAGTAGTGAAGGATTCCCAGTTGCGCGTGAGTCGGAAGGAGAAGGTCCGATTCACCGGATTCCTCTGCGAGCTGGGTCAAGCGCTTCGCGAGCTCGTTGGCGGTCTGGAGCTCCGATTTTGCCGTATAGTAGATGACGAGACCGCGAATGACTTGGAACACCTGGGGAAGCTCGCCGATGTCCTCACAAAGCTCGCGTGCGCGTTGATACGCTGCTTCCGCTTCGGCGTTTCCCCAACCCTCGGCCGCGACCACCGTCTTGCCGAGCTCGATTTGGAGCTGAAGCTCGAGCTCCCGCCGAGCTGCGTCTTCGGGAAGGGCGTCGAGCAGCTCGATTCCCCGAGACAAGTGTCGAATGCTTTCGGCCGTTGCCGACCTCTGCTGAGCTTGGTCGGATGCGTCCTGGTAGTAGCGCACCGCTTTTTCGATCAGGCCGCCTTCCTTGCAGTGCCATGCGAGTCGCTCGGGCTCGGCGGTCGTGCTGGTGGCGAAGTCGCGTTCCATCGTGTCCGCGACGCGCGCGTGCAATCCGCGGCGCGTAGCCTTGAGCAGTGAGTGGTAGGCGGTGTCCTGAATGAGCGCGTGCTTGAACGTGTACGACGCTTGCGCCGGATCGCCCGTCCGCAGCAAAATGCCCGCCGCGACAAGCGAGGACAGGTCGCGTTCGAGGGACTGCGGATCGGTCGCGACCGCAGCGAGCAGCGGATACGAGAAGTCCCGCCCCAGCACCGACGCGTGCTGCGCCACGTTCTTGGCTGGGCCGAGTCGATCGAGGCGCGCCATGAGCGAGTCTTGAAGCGTCGCGGGGACTTTGAAGCTAGGAATCGGCCCGCTTTCGTCGTACCGGCCTTCCAGAGCCCCCGATTCGAGAACGGCCTGGGTGAACTCCTCGACGAACAGCGGCACGCCGTCGGTCTTTCTCACGACCTGATCGCGGACCGACGCGGGAAGCGCAGCGCCACCGGTGATGCCCATCATCATCGCGTCCGTATGCTCGTGCGACAACGCTTCGAGCGTCACTCGGACTGCATTCGATCCGAGCTCCCATGGAGGCTCGAAGCTTGGGCGAAAAGTCGGCAGGAGAAGAACGGGAGCATTCGATACCCGCTGGACTAGGAGCCCGAGCCAGGCGAGCGTGGAGGAGTCGAGCCAGTGGAGGTCTTCGACCACGAGCACGACGGGCTGCGGTTCTGCCAACGCCAGCACCCACCTCGACAGCGCTTCTAGCGTGAGCTTCCTTCGCGCGTCGACGGTGACGGCGAAAGGTGACTGATGCCTCGGCATGGGAAGGCCAAGCAGGCTAGCGAAAAGAGGGCCCGTGTCGGTCGGATCGAGCCCCCTTTCGCCGAGCCCTTGTTCGAGACTCGATAGCTGCTGATCCGCTGATTGCTCTGCTTGCAGGTCCAGCGTCTCTTCGATGAGCTTGCTCAGCGGATGAAACGCGGTGTGACTGTGGAAATTCGAAGCACGACACTCGATCCACCGATGCGGTTGGTCCGTCAGGCGGCTGCGAAACACACGAAGGAGCCGCGACTTTCCCATGCCCGCTTCGCCTTCCAGTAGGACGACCTGACCACGACCCTCCCTCGCCTGTTTCCATCGCTGAAGCATCTGGCCCAGCTCGTCGGCGCGACCTACGAACGGGGTCAGCCCTTCGATCGACGCGACGTCGAGCCGAGTCGATGCGCCTGTCGGCCCGATTACACGGTGCAATCGAACTGGGTTTGCGATCCCTTTGAGGTCGTGCGGGCCGAGATCTTCGGTTGCGAAAACCCCGCGTACAAGGCGCAGTGTGGCAGGGGAGACGACGATCGTGTCGGGCTCTGCCGCGGCCTGGACCCGGGCTGCAACGTTCGCCGTGGCGCCGACGGCTAGCGTTTCCTGGTGTTCTCCGCTACCGACTTCGCCGACCACGACAGGCCCGGTGTGGATCCCGACGCGAACCGAGAGACGCTGTCCGTAGCGGGCCTCGAACTCTGGGTGCTTCCCCGCCGCGAGCTCCGCGATGGCGAGCCCTGCATGGACGGCTCGCTCCGCATCATCCTCGTGAGCGCTCGGGTAGCCGAAGTACGCGACTACGCCATCGCCCAGGTATTGGGCGACGGATCCGTCGAAACGCTCTACCATCTCGGCGACAAGCCGCTGGTACTCGCGCAGCATTTCTCGCCAATCCTCCGCGTCGAGCGCCGCGGCAATTTCCGTCGACCCCACCATGTCGCAAAAGAGCACGGTGAGTTGGCGTCGCTCGGCGTCGCCGCCCCCACGCGAACCGTCGTTCCACTTCGCGCGCCCATCTAGCGTCCGATCAGCCATCAGTGCTCTAGAGCGTCGATCGTACCTGCCCGCAAGAATGCCCTCTCCACCATCTCATATCGCTTTTGTATATGATTGGGACACGTTTGGGGAGTCCGATTTCGTCCGCCGGCCGGGATTTCTGTGATCTTCACAACCGTTTGGAGCGCTTCGGTCGTCGTCGACGCGTCTCGGATCGAGCTCGGTGGATCGAGCATGGTCGTCGCGACACTCGCCTGTGGGTGTACGTCGGCAAAATATTTCGGACAAGAGGGCGCCCAACCCAATCTGGTCCCGGAGCGTCGCCGATCACGAACGGCCTGCTCAACGAAGAACGCGGACATCGCGCGTCCGATCGAACGCTGAAAACTGAACCGGAATCGATGCAGGGCTAGCCGAAGCTGGATGTGAAATTACAGATCCAGTCGGACCATCCTGCCATCTCAGAGTAGGTGATCGTCAAGGAGGTCTGAATGACCCACGATCAACGGGAGATTCATCGAAAGAAGCTGGGATAGCCCCTCCCACGTTGGAGCGGAACCGGGTGGGTTGTCGCACATCGGGTGGCAGGCGGGCCCGGAGTTCCTTTTTTCGATGGACGGACGTTTCTCGAAGAATGTCAATGACCACGCGCGCCCGTTGCTCCAGGTACAGAGGGCGCTCGGTCTTCGCGAGCTCGGCCCTCATAAGATCGGGCGTCATTCCGTGTCGAGCCAAGCCGCTACGGGCGGACATTCGATCAAGACGATACAGGCGCAGCTGGGCCATCGATCGGCGCAGAGCACGCACCGATATGCCCACCTGGGCAGCGAGGCACAGCTTCGCTTGGTCCAGGACTTGGGGCCAACATCACCCCCTCACGTCATCGTCAGGTCAACGACAGGCGGGCGCCTCGATGACTAAGTTACGCAACCGCCTGCAATCGTGCGTGAATCTCGGAACGCCCAATGGTGCCGGGGGCGGGACTCGAACCCACACGTGTTGCCACGGGCGATTTTAAGTCGCCTGCGTCTGCCATTCCGCCACCCCGGCAAGGCGCGAAGCATCGCGTTAATGAATGAGCTCGTCCACCCGGCGCGGCATCTGCGGGCCAGGGCGCTCGGGGCCCGTGTCGACAATTCGGTTCTTGCTATCGACCAGCACGACCTTTGGTTTGTGCGCTCGCGCCTCTTTCTCGGTCATCTCGCCAAAAGTGGCGACGATCGCCAAGTCGCCGGGGCTCATGTGATGGGCGGCCGCGCCGTTGACGCAGATCACGCCGGAGCCTCTCGGGCCCTCGAGCGCATAGGTCGCTAAGCGCGTACCCTGTGTGATGTTCCAGATCTGAACTTCTTCGTGCTCGAGGATGCCTGCGGCATCGAGCAGGTTTGCATCGATCGTCACGCTACCTTCGTAGTCCAAGTCCGCGTGGGTGATCGTAGCTCGGTGGATCTTTCCGAGGAACATTCGTCGGCGCATGTTTTGAACCTCCGTAGCGTCCCGAAATGGGTACGCTCAGATGCCCGAAGAACGTAACCCCTGATTCAGAACGCCGCAAGCATTCGCATCAATTCCGACCCCTGCAGGCAAAATTGAACGATTTCAGGCGGTGGGCGCCGTGATGAACTCGAGCCCCAGCAGGTAGCCGTCGGGCCGAGCCTGGGACCAGACGACCCTTGCGTGCTCGACCGTCGCATGGTTGGGCGCCGTCCGAACCCTCAGCGTGCAGACGTGATCGAGCGGCACAGCCATGTCGACCGCGACCCGCAGTCCGCCGACGCTCGCGTTGATCGCCAGGCCAGCGCCTCGCGTTGGCGTGAGGAGCTCGATCTCGGCATCGAGCGGCCAACGCCGGAACCGACGCCGCGCGCCGCGGTGCACCGCAACGTCGACACCGCCCTTTGGCAGGATCGAAGAGAGTCTTTCGGGAACGGGTGTCACAGCACCGTGGAATGTATCGAAGCTGGCGATCGCTGGCTAGCGTTTTCTGCGTTATCGGTTTGCAAGAGCGAGCGCCCACTTACCCTTCAGGCGGAGACATCCGGCTTACTTGTTCGGATACCCACCAAAACAAACCGGCCGCAATCGCTTCACCTGTGCGGTGATACGCCCGATCGCTCCGGCGAGGCGTGTGCCGTACCAAAACAAATCCTTCCCATCGACGGGCTCGACCAGGAGCGAGGGCGACACGTCGATTTCCCGAAAGACCACGGCGTCGTCCTCGGTGAACGCATAGGGCTCGTCGGGCAAAAGGACCACGCGCGCACCTCGTTCGACAACTTCTTCCAACCGAATCCTCGGATACCGCGTATCGCGCGCATCCACCTTTTCTCCGCTCCGAGGCCTGGCTTTTCCGAGATCCGCGGCCAAGGGGTAAAGCCGCTGGCGTCCCGAGAAGACGTTGTGCGCGCCGCAGATCTCGAGAACGTCGCTCGCGTACGCGCCTCCGCCGAAGGTCATCCAAGGGTCTTTCCAAATGGGAACAAACACGGGAACCGCCGTGCTTGGGTTTTCGCGACGCGCACCCTGCACGGCGGTGCGGCAGTTCATCACCGGGTCGGAGCGATCCGCATCTACGCCGAGTAGAAGAGCGAGGGACTCGAGGTATCTGAGGGACTCGTCCACGGTGCACGGAAAGCTCACGTGCACCGACAAGCCCGCAGCCATGAGCGCTTGAACCAGAGGCCGGCCGTTCTCTTCCTTGTTGGCGAGCACCAAGTCCGGCCGCAGTGCTTGGACCGCAGCGAGATCGAAGCTCTTGGTTCCACCCACCGACGGAATCGTGTCGACCTCGCCCAGCGGCTCGACGCAGTAGTCGGTCCGACCGACCAGCCGCTCGATACCCGCCAGATCCGCCACCGAGGCGCTTTCGCTCGGGACGAGCGACACCACACGCTCCGCCGGCTCTGCCAGCCGAACTTGGCGATCCATTGCGTCGACGACTTCGATCAAGGGTACCTCGAAGCGCCCCAACCGGGCGCCTGTCCGAGTGGTAGCACCAACCAACTGCTGATTTGCGCGCAGTGTCGGGGGTGGTAGGTTTCTCAACCGAAACGCAGTTCTTCTGCGTGTGCGTGGGAGGAAACGCTGACGATTGAGGACATTCAGCAGGCGCTCGCCGACGCCGGGGTGGAGATTTACCGGGCTGAGGACCAGGAGCTCCGAATCGCGGAACGCGTTCGCCTTCACATCATGGATTCCGGAGTTCGGGTCGTGCTGAACGGCGAGCTGGTCGTGCAATTCACAGCTCGCAGTCAGCGCTCAGACGCCCCGTCCGCACAGCCGGCAGAGCTGTTTCGAAGAGTACGCCAGGAGATCGGCGAGCAGGCCAGCAGAAGGGGCTACGAAGAGCTCGGCTCTGAGATCGTCGAGGTGAAAGATCCGGTGGACGAAGCCCGCGTCCTCGACGTCTGGCATGAAGTCACCTATCGCAAACCGCTCGCCGGGGTCGGCGACGCCGTGGCCGAGGTTCGTTGGGCCCTCGACCTCGAGAAGTACGTGCAGCCCTGAGCATCTACGGGCATAGACGGAGGACGCGCCAGCCATTCCCATCTCGTTCGTAGAGCCAGCGATCGTGTAAGCGGTCATCGCGGTTCTCCCAAAACTCGATCGACTCGGGCGCGATGCGGTAGCCACCCCAAAACGGCGGGCGTTCAACGGTAACCCCGGAGAAGCGCTTGGCGGTCTCGCGCACAGCAGCCTCCAGGGACTCCCGGCTGTCGATCGGGGAACTTTGGCGCGACGCCCATGCACCGAGCTGACTTCCGCGATCGCGACTCGCGAAGTAGGCATCCGCTTCTAGATCGGACACCCGGGTGACCGGCCCCCGGATTCGCACCTGCACCCCGATCGTATGCCAGTGGAACGCCATCTCGGCATGCGGGTTCGCAGCGAGGTCTCTCGCTTTGGCGCTCTCGAAATTCGTGAAGAAGACGAACCCGCTTTCATCGAACCCCTTGAGCAAAACGAAGCGTACGGCGGGCCGACCTCTTTGGTCGGCCGTCGCTACGGCGCAACGGCTCACCTCGAATTCTTCGCGTACTCCGGCCCGCTCGTACTCGCCGGCGAATCGTGCGATTGGATCGTCTTGGGTCATGGCTCCGGGCTGTTCACCAGATGGTTGTTCGCGATATCCGCCCAGGAGCCGTCGGGCTCGAGCGTCAGGTACTCTCGCCAATGTGGCTGCGCGGCAGCGCGCTCTCCGCGCTCTTCAAGCGCCATCGCGAGGTTGAAATGGGCATCGGCGAATGAAGGGTCGCTCCGGAGGGCCTCGCGAAAGAGCTCGATCGCTTCGTCCACTTCGTCGCGCTCGAAACAAAGAAAACCCAAGTTGTAGAGGGCCTCTGGCTGTTCCGGGTCGCTTCCAAGCGCCTGACGGTAGTACTGTTCGGCAGCGACCAACTGCTGGCGACGGTACTCGAGGTTTCCGAGGTTGGTGAGCGCATTGGACAGCGTTGGATCGAGCGACAAGGCCTTCTTGTAGGCCTGCTCCGCTTGGTCGAAGGTCTGCGCATCTTCGTCGAAGCGGCAGCCTTCGAGGTAGTGTTCGTATGCGCGAGCGCGATCGTCATGGTCGAAGTGTAAGAGCCGAACGACGTCCGCCGCCAAGCCGTCGATCCGAAAGTCGAGCACCGCCTGACCGGTCGTCGGTTCGTAGGCGCCGGCTTCGTCCTGCACGAGAACCGTCCCTCCGTCCGCCACGACTCGAAGCTCGGATAGCGGCCGCGTCGTCTTTGGAAACGCCTCGCGCAAGGATTCCACGGTGCGGCGCACCCGACGAAGGGGAACACCCTGCTCGAGAAGCCCCTTGGCCGCGCGCACCCCAACCAGATCTTGAAAGCTGTAGTAGTTGCGCCCGTCGACCCGCACCGACGGAGCAAGCACACCCGAGCGATGCCAGTATCGAAGGCGCGCGGGTTTGAAGCCAAACAGCCGAGCCACCTCTGTCACGGTGTACAGCCCTTTGTGCGGATCGCTGCTCGGTGGCGCCGGCTGCGAGGGCGCTGGCTCCAGGTTCGCGGCCCGGGTCAGCTTGCCATCCGCCCCGAAACCAAGGCGAATTACGTTGTCCCGATCGCTGCCTTTGCTCAAGTCAGTCTCCACGCGTGAGAATAGGCCGAGCTTGCCTCCGCGCAAGCTTCGATACGCAGCCGCCGCACCCGGCCGACGGTGCTAGGGTTCGGGCATGGCGCACCCTCCAGCATCGGGACCAATCGGGTTTCTTTCCGATGTGCACGGCAATCTCACCGCCCTCGAGGTCGTGCTCACGGAGCTCGAACGACTCGGAGTGAAGCGCCTCTACGTCGCAGGCGACCTTCTGCTCGGGGGCGAAGAACCACTCGCAGTCTGGCATCGCTTGCAAGAACAGGGTGCGATTTGCACACGTGGCCCGTCGGACATGGCGCTCGGTTCGGTCGATCCGAGCAGCCTCGTTCCCATTGACGGCGAGCAGCGCAGGCAGGCTCGGCTCTTCGCCGACACGAGGGCTGCGATCGGCGACTTGGTCGCGGAGCGACTTCGCCGCTTGCCGGAGCAACAGCGTATCCCGCTGATCGACGGTCGCGAAGTCTTGATGGTGCACGGCTCCCCCGCCGACAGCACCCGCGAGATCGGTCACGACCTAACCGACGACGAGATTCTACCCCTCCTCGATGACGACCCGGCCGACATCATCATCTGCGGCTCGACCCATGTTCCGTTCCAGCGAGCGGTTGGCGAGTATCACATCGTGAACGTCGGCTCGGTGGGCGCCGCCCCCGAAGGACAGATCGCCCACTACACGATCTTGACGCCACGAATGAGCAACGCCGAAATCCTTCAGGACTGGGTCAGCTACGAGGAGCCCGAAGCGTCCTAGCCAGCGACCGCCTTGGGCTCGTCCGGCTCCTCGGTGCTCGCTCGAAGCATCTCGACCCGCCGGACCCGACGCTCGTCGGCGTCGAGAATCACGAAACGGTAAGGCCCCGCGACGACTGTCTCGCCAAGGGCGGGCACCTGGCCGAGAAGGTGCACCAACATGCCGCCAAGCGAATCGAAATCGCCTTTATCTTCGCAAACCGGTTCGCCCAATTGCTCTTCGAGGTCGTATACCGAGATGCTCGCGTCCACGAAGTAATGGCCCGGCGCGCGCTCGTACACCAGGGGCGCCTCTTCGTCGTGCTCGTCCTGAATCTCGCCGACGATTTCTTCGACGATATCTTCGAGGGTGACGATCCCGGCCGCCCCGCCAAACTCGTCGACCACAACGGCAAGATGCGAACGTCTCCGCTGCATCTCTCGAAGCAGGACGCCGATCTTCTGGCTCTCGGCGGCGAAGAAAACGGGCTTTCGCAAGACGTCTGCCAAAAGGACCTCGTTCGCGTTCGAGCTGCTGCCCAGAAGCCGAAAGAGGTCCTTGGCGTAGAGAATGCCTTCTACCTGATCGATTTGCCCGCGGTACACCGGGTAACGGCTGTGACCCGACTCGACGATACTCGCGAGGACCTCGTCGATGCTGGTGTCGATGTCGAACGCCACGACCTGCGTGCGAGAAACCATGATCTCCCTGGCCACGGTGTTTTTGAACTCGAGCACGCTGCGGAGCATCTGCGCGTGATCTTCGGCGATGGTGCCGGTCTCCTCGCCTTGTTCGATCACGTGCTCCACGGCCAGCTCGGCCAGGCGACCTGGGTCCTCCGGCTGGATGGTCGGGACGACCTTTTGAACCATGTCCTCCAACCAGCTGAGCGGCGCCGCAAGGGGCGTCAGCAAGAGGTCGACCGGGCGCAGCCATTTCCAGATCCGCAACGTCGCCTTCGCCGAACGCTGGCGCACCACCGCTCCGGCAAGCGTTGCGAAGATCGCATAGGCCGCCGAAATACCGAGGACCGCGAGAACTGCCGCCCAGACACCGCTCGACTGCAGAAGGGTGTGGGCGACGAATACCGCAGCGAGGGTCAAGCAAAGGACGCGCCCCGTCAGGAGGCGGGACTGCACAGCCGTGAGATCTTGCAGGACGCGTTCGGCGACCTTGGCGCTGCCATCGTCGGCTTCCAGTACGGCCTGCAAGCCCGCTTCGCCGAGCGCGTGCAGACCGGCGCTAACAGCTGCAAGCAGCGCGCCGAGACCCACGCCGCCAACGATTGCGGCGGCTAACTGTATACTTGGAACGTCCAAGACCTTGTGCGCTTTTAGATTACCGAGGACCGCAATC
>CAMYMX010000073.1 GCA_947259605.1 uncultured Polyangiaceae bacterium
TTCAGAGCCAGGTGCACCGTTCTTTGATGGACGCCGACAATGCGCTCGGCGCTCAGAGCAACGACCACCGCGACGGTTGGGGCGTGGCATTTTACGTCGACGGCTCCCCTCACATCACCCGAAGCCCGGCAACAGCCCTCGATGACACTCTGTTTCATCGCGTGAGCGGCATCGTCGCCTCAGAAACCGTACTGGCGCACGTGCGGCGCGCCACCAATGGCGAGCTCTCGGTGCTGAACTGCCACCCGTTTCAGTACGGCAAGTGGATCCTCGCGCACAACGGCGACATTCAAGATTTTGCCACGCACCGCGCGGAGCTCCTGGAGCGCGTCGCGCCCAGGCTCCGGCGATACATCCTCGGCGATACCGACAGTGAGGTCTTGTTCTTCATGTTCCTGACCCATCTGTCGCAGCACGGTCCGCTGCAGGGCCGCATTGGAGTCGAAGAGACTTCGATGGCGCTTCAATCGACGCTCGAGCACGTGCGTTCGATTTGCGACGTCGATCTCAAAAAGGAGCCGTCGCTGCTCACGGCAATCGTGACGGACGGAACGACTATGGTCGCGGCCGAAGGTGGCAAAGAGCTGTACTGGTCGACCTATAAAACGCGCTGCGCGGATCGCGAGACGTGCCCCAGCCTTTCGACGGAGTGCGAAGCGCCGTCCGAGAGTGGCTACGTGAACCACCTCATCTTTTCGAGCGAAACAATCATGGGTGAAAACGTCTGGCTGCCACTGGAGCCCGGTGAGCTCATTGGCGTCGACTGGCGCATGAAGCTGCTCCGAACCAACGGGCAGCGTCGTCTTGCGGTCGTGAACTGACAGCAGAACGGAGACCGACCCCCCTCCGAAGGACCGATGCCGCGATGGAGCAGGTGTACAAAAGCGAGCAGAATCGCGATGTGCCTTTGGGGCGTCCCGACGAGTTCGCCGCCATCGACATCGGTCCCCTGTCGGTGTGGCCACCGGTCGTGCTGGCTCCGATGGCGGGTGTGACGAACTGGCCGTTTCGCAGGATCTGCCGGCGGTTTGGCGCGGGTTTGTACGTGAGCGAGATGGTGACCGCCCGCCCTTTGGTGGAAGGCCGAGCCAAGACGCTGATGCTCGCCGAATTCGGTCAGGATGAGTCGCCGAGGAGCCTTCAGCTCTATGGAGTCGACCCGCACTACGTCGGCGAAGCGGTCAAATGGCTCGTCGGTGAAGGGCGCGTGGACCACATCGACATGAACTTCGGTTGCCCCGTCCCGAAGGTCACCCGAAAGGGAGGTGGCTCTGCGATTCCTGCAAAACCGCGGCTGCTAGCCAAGATCGTCCGGGCTGCAGTCCAGAACGCCGGCGAGATCCCCATCACCATCAAGTTTCGCATCGGCATCGACGAGACTCTGCCTACCTATGAGGATGCAGGCCGCATCGCGGAACAAGAAGGCTGCGCCGCCGTCGCGCTGCACGCGCGCACCGCGGCGCAGCTCTACGACGGCGAGGCTCAGTGGGATGCGATCGCACGATTGAAAAAGCATGTCCGCACGATCCCAGTTCTCGGCAACGGGGACATCTGGGAAGCCCACGACGCGCTTCGCATGATGCGCAGCACCGGCTGCGACGGCGTAGTCATCGGCCGAGGCTGTCTCGGTCGTCCCTGGCTCTTCCGAGACCTCGCGGACGTCTTCGAAGGGCGTGAGCCCCAGACTCCGCCGAGCTTCGGCGAAGTCGCCGAGACTGCAATTGAGCACGCCGCGCTTTGGGGTCAGTGGGCGGGGGAAGCCCCGGCGATGCGAATGTTTCGACGGCACAGCAGCTGGTACACGAAGGGGTTCCGCGGCAGCGCCAAGCTTCGGGCGCGTTTGATGCGCGTCTGCACCCTGAGCGAGTTGCAAGAGGTCCTCCGCGCAGCCGACCCGACGGAGCCCTTTCCCCCGGGCGCGATGCGAGTCCCACGCGGCAAAACCGCCGGCCGCCAGAAGGTCTCCCTCCCCCAAGGCTTCCTGCAAAACCGCCTCACCGACGACACCTCCCCCGTCTACGTAGACCCCGGCAGCGGCGGCTAAACCGGGACACTCTCCACCTCTCTAACCTGCTGAAACCACAGAGGTTCTGGCGCAAAGATCGCAGCACCGCATGATTCCCATGCGTTGGAAGGACAAATAGGCGCTGCGATCTTTCGCTGAGAACGGCAGTGATTCCAAAGGGTTGAGGGGGTGGAGAGTGTCCCCGTTGGGGAACGGACCTAGGCTTCTGTTTCGAAGGAGCACGGATGTCTGAGCACAGAGCAAGTATTCATTGGCATCGCCAAGGGACCGAGTTCACGCACAAGGAGTACACGCGCGACCACGTGTGGAAGTTCGAAAAGGGGAATGAGGTCCAGGCCTCGGCGGCCCCCCAGTATTTCGGAAACGAGGAGCACGTCGACCCGGAGCGCGCGTTCGTCGCGGCCCTATCGAGTTGCCATATGCTGACATTTCTAGCGGTCGCCGCGCGCGATGGCTTCATCGTCGATGAGTATGTGGCCGAAGCGGTCGGCATCATGGAGCGAAACGGAGAGAAGCGAATTGCGATCACCCGTGTCGTCCTCCATCCGAACATCACCTGGGGAAGTGAGCCGCCGAACCAGGAGCAGCTCGACGCGCTTCACGCAAAAGCCCACAAGCATTGCTTCATCGCAAACTCGGTGACCACGGTTGTCGAAATCGCGCCGCCCGCCTGACGGTGATGGTGAGACCGTCAGGCAGGCGGTTCGAAGTACGATACGTCAAGTCTTCAGCAGACGGCGCCCTCAGGGAGGCACTCCCAGCTGACCCAGCAGTACCCGCAGTACTGGCCGTCGCCGCAGCCGGTAGCGCGGCAATCGAACTGCGAAAGGCACTCGTCGAGCTCGGGGGTTGGAGTCCAACCGCACTGGCCCCGGGGCTGGATTTCACACATACCAACCTCTCGGTAGCAAGCGAACTCGGGCAACGCGACACAAGGAGACGCCACGTCTTGGTTCGCACAGATTTCACCGTTGCAGCCGGTCGGGCGGCATTCGTCCGGAGGTAGGCAAGCGCCCGCGTTCGGCGCAAGACAGATCCACGCCGCCTGCCCGTCGGGCGTCTGGCAGTAGTCGCAGGTCCAGCCCGCCTCACAGCCGTTGGTCCGGCAGTCGCCGGCCGGTGGCACGCACCAGCCCACGCAGACGTCGCACTCCGGACAAGCCGGATCCTGTAAGCAGACCTCCGGGGCATTGCAGCGCTGCTCGTCGCCGCACTGCTCGGGCCCATAGCACTTCGGCACGCACTCACCTTGGAAGTTTCGGATGTGCGTCTCGACGGGACAGTCGCTCTTGCACTCGCCCTCGTATGCGACGCGAACGTGCGCACAGCGGGCCTCGCAGGCATTGCCATAGGTCTGTCCGTCGACGCCACAGACGGGGGAGTAGTTTTCGGGGCAGCCACAGCGTTCGCAGACGCCTTCCCGTTGCGGTGCTCCCAGAATGCCCTCCTGGCAAATCCAGCCGATCGGGCAGTCGTAGTCGTTCTCGCAGAACGGGTGCTGCGGGATGCACTCCCCCAGCTCACAGACGTACCCAGGCGCGCAATCGATGAGAGCGCACAAATCGACGCACATGCCGGGCGGCGGAGGCTCCGGAACGCTGGGGTCGATCACGCCATCGTCGGGCCATCCGCCAAAACGCTCGCAGTAGTGGCCGGGTGGGCAATCGCTGTCATCCAGGCACTCGCCAGGATCGGTTTCCGGCAAGATTCTGCACTGAACCTCCAGGTCGCCGAGCGGCGTCATCATCACGAAGCCCTCGAACAAGGTTCGCTCGCCGTCGCAGACGAGCAGGCCTTCACCGAAGTAAACATCATTGAAAATCGGCGGGTCGAGCAGCTGGAAGCTCGCACCGAACGGCTCGCCCAGGCGCATCATCTCATGCGGCGAAACGGCGAGGATGCCGGTGATGCCGGGAACCTGGGGGCTTTCACATTCAGCTTCAAAGCCGTCCTGCCAACGCGGATCGACTCGGCACATGCCTTCGCCAAACCGCTCCAAGCACTCGACGAGCTCGTACGTGGGCGTAAAGCCACATTGGCCGTTCGGCTGCCGTTCGCAGCTGGCCGCCTGATAGCACTCGTAGACCGGACGCCATTCGCAGGTGCTGGCGATGTCCACGCCCTCTTCGACGCAGAGCTGACCGCTGCAGCCCGCGCGCATGCAGCCTTCGCCCGGCGGCTCGTCGCAGTACCCTTCGTGCTGAATTCCAACCCCCGCGCAGGCCGCCTCACACGCATTGATGTAGTTGCGTCCGTCGCCCCCACACACGGGCTCGAAAACCCCCGGGCAATTGCAGCGAGTGGGGCCCGGAATGCACCAGTAGGCGCTCGAGTCAGACGGAGAGCTCGCTGGGTCTGCGCCGGGTTCGTTCTGATCGTCACCTGCTGCCCAGGGCGGTGGCATACACGCGTCGCCCACGAAACAGTCACCCGGAGATTCGCAATGCATGGGCGCATCACAGCGACCGCGGTGCTCTACGTCGTGCTCACCACGGGCGGCGTCTTCGACCGAATAGGTCGAGCCGTCTTTTCCGCAGACGAACCCCTCGAGAGGGGCAGCGCTGTCGCTCGTCGTTTCGCCACAGCCGGCAACCATCACGACGACGGCACCGAGCACTACACAAGCCAACCAAAATCGATTCATCGCTTCGCTCCGGGTACGGGGAACCCCACACGGTGTTCATAAGCAACTTCGGTGCCAGCGTGAAGGCGGGAAATCCAAAGTGATTTCGCCAAGCAAGCGATACTCAGCTGTGCCAGCCCGTGCCAGAGGCGGAAGCCCGCGTTGCAAAAAGTTCAGATTGGAGCGCCCAGTCGTCGGTGGAGGCGAGCCAAGCGTCGTTCGGCCGCCTCCTCTCCCTCGGCAAGCGCCGTGTCCTTCGCGTGCTCGAGGGCGCGTTCGAGGTCTTTGCGCCGATGCTCGTAGAGCTTGGAAAGTGCGAGCCGCACGACCGCACGGAGGAGCTGGTCATCGGCCGCCCGCAATGCGTCAAGGAGCGCTCGTTCCTCGTCGTCGACATCGCCCCCGCGACGCGCCATCCGCGCGTTGAGCAAGCAAGCTTCGACGGTGCATGCGGACGCCCCGCCACCTTGGGCGGCAGCGCTTGCGAACGAGCGCGCGCGCGCCCGATCACCGGTGCGCTCGGCAACCTTGGCGTATGCCAGATGGTCGAGTGGGTCATCGCTTCCGTGGACCTCGTCAAAATGACCCACCAGCTCGGAAAGAAGCGCGGCCAAGGCGATCAGATCGTTTGCGTTGTGCTCGATGACTTTTGCAATGGGCGAGACATCTCCGCCGTCGAGGTAGTCGAAGTAGAGCTGAGGGATCAACGCCCCGGAGACGTCGTCTTCCCGGTACATGCCGAGCACCCGGCGCTCGAGCTCGACCAGTCGCACCGATTTCAGCCGAGGCCGCAGTACGCGGCGCGCGCAATGCAGCAAGTCGAGATGCGGTGGCAAAGCTGGCGCACGGACACGGTTCAAGACGAAACGGTTTCGCAATAGTGGCCAGTCGAAGGTTTTACCGTTGAAGGACACGACACAGGAGCTCTGCTGGACCCGCTCGCGCAGCCAACTCAGCATCGGCGCCTCGCGACCGAGCTCCGGGAGGAAGAGCTGCTGGATCCGCATGGATTGATCTTCGAACCAGGCGATGCCGATCAGAAAAGGCACCGTCCCCGTTCCACCTGCGAGCCCGGTCGTTTCAGTGTCGAGGAACAGGGCACGCTGAAGGTCGATGCTTTCGAGCGAAGGATCGAGGGCGAGCTGAGCCAATCGCTTGGTCGACACCTCGAGCGCCTTGGCGATGGGCGATCGCCCGTGATGATGTTGCGGCTCGAGATACTCGTCGATCAGGTGCAGCTCGCCGTGCTCTGTTTCGCGACGCTGGCCCGGTAGCGCGCCGCGAACGCTGGCCACATCCAGCTGCCGGGGGGTCGTTTGGGCGAGTCGCGCCAGGCTTCGTTTGATCGACATCGGCCCTCAGTGGGTGGCGCTCACGCCAACAGCATCCAGTAAGCCGAGCACCAATCGCTTCCGCGCTGCCTCGGGCTCGTCGTCACCCGAAGCATCGGGACCAATGCAGCCGGGACAACCCTCGTCGCACTCGCAGCTTTCGATCAAGTGGCGCGCACGACGCAAGAGCTTTTCACGCTCTTCGAACAAGCGGGCCGCCAAACCAATCCCTCCCGCCACCGTATCGTAGAGAAAGATCGTCGGGTCGAAGCCAGGGCCCTGCCCCTTGCCGGGTCGCGCCTCGTCTTCTTTGCGGCTTCCAAGCGTGCGTCCGAGGTCGCGCGGATCGATCATGAGCCCCACGGCGCCCACCAGATGCATCGCCTTTGAAAGGCCGCGCAATGCATCGACGACCACCGCGCGCGGCTCGGGCTGACTCTGCACGAAGTCCTCGGGAAAGGTGAGCCAAAACGCGGTCGTGTGCTTTTGCATCTCCGGAAGATGTACTTCGCCGTAGCCCACGTTTTCGTGGGTGTGGAATTTGATTTTCTTGTAGCCAACGACCTTTTCGATGACGCTCACATCACCGAGCGCCGCATCGAGCGAAACTTCGCCGAGCTCGACGATCGCGCTTTGATCCTCCTCGAGCACTGCGACCTTACTGTGCGTCATCGCGGTCGTGTAGTAGTCCGGCTTCACCCGGCGGACGAAGGCCTTGTGATTGTCGAAGTCCAGACGTTCGACCTGAAACTGCCCGCCCTCGTGCTGGTAGATCGCCTGCTCGTGCAGCATCGTATGCGTGCTCCGCCAGTCCATCTCGGCAATGGTGCGGTTTGCATCGAGGTCGATGATGACGAAGTTGTCCCAGCTCGCGCTCCGAAGCGAAACATTGTTGGCAGGGTAGCTGTCCGAAGCCCAGTGGTAGATCGAACCGGCCGCCGTCGAGCTAGGGTGAACGACCCCGTTGTCGGCCAAGTAGTCGAGCGCTTCACCCAGCGCATCGTCTGGTACATCGCCGTACACGTCGTCTGGCTCGAACGGGAGCTCGAAGGCCGCGCACTTGAGGTGCTGAATGAGAATTTCGATGTTGTCCGGGTCGATCCGGGCATGCTCGATGGGTGCCGAGACCAGCTGGCGTGGATGCCGCGCCATGTATTGATCAACCGGGTTGCTCGACGACACGAGCACGGCCAGCGAGAGGTCGCGCCTTCGTCCTGCCCTGCCGAAGCGCTGCCACAGCCCCGCCATCGTCCCCGGATACCCTGCGCAGACGACCGCATCGAGCGCACCAATGTCGATGCCGAGCTCGAGAGCGTTGGTCGCAACGACGCAGCGAATCTCCCCCGCTCGAAGCGCGGTCTCGATACGCCTGCGTGTCTGCGGCAGATAGCCACCCCGGTACGCGTGAATCGCGGAAGGATCGATCTGGTCGCGCGATAGCTTGTCGCGGAGGTATTTGAGCATCACCTCGACCCCGTTGCGGGAATTGCCAAAGACCAAGGTCGGCACGCCAGCCCGGACCAGATCCTGCGTGAGCCGCACCGCCGTCTTGATGTAGCTCTGCCGAATGCCGAGCTCGGCGTTGACTACGGGCGGATTGTAAACGACGAGCTGACGCCGCCCTGTTGGCGCACCGCTCTCATCGATGAGCTCAACCGGCGCGCCGCAAATTCGCGTTGCGTGCTCCCGTGGGTTGCCAATCGTCGCCGACGCAAACAGAAACGTGGGCGACGAGCCGTGAAAGCGCGCGATTCGCTGCAGGCGCCGCACGACGTTGGCGAGATGCGATCCGAAAACGCCGCGATAGCTGTGGAGCTCATCGATGACGACGTACTTCAAATTCGAGAAAAGCCGCGCCCAACCCGTATGGTGCGGCATGATGCCGGCATGCAGCATGTCCGGGTTGCTGAGGAGCACACCAGCCCGCTGTCTCGCCGCGCGCCGCGCATCGTTTGGGGTGTCGCCATCGTAAGTGATCGCGCCAACGTTCAAGTCCGCGTCGCGCATCATCGCACGCAGCGCTTCTTCTTGATCGCGAGACAGAGCCTTGGTTGGAAAGAGATAGAGCGCGGTCGCGCTCGGGTCGGAAGCCAGCGCCTGGAGGATCGGCAGGTTGTAGCAAAGGCTCTTCCCCGACGCGGTCGGGGTTGCGACGACCAGGTGTTTGCCCTGGGACGCAAGCTCGAATGCGCGCGCCTGGTGACTGTAGAGCTCGCGTATGCCTCGCTGGCGCATTGCCCTCACGAGCGCTGGCGCGAGCGACTCGGGCATCGACACGACGCTGGCCTCGTGAGGTTCGACGGCATGATTCCAAGTGACGTTTCGCCAGGTCGAGCCCGACCTCCAACGGGCTAGAACCTCGGCTGCACCCTTGGGTCGCGCCCAGGGCTCGTCTACCCGTCGAAAAGGCCGTCTTTCGCGGCTCGTATCCCCCCCCACTGTGCCCATGCACAGCACTGTACGGTTGTTTAGTCGCTCGGGTCAAGAATCTCTAAACGCCTTGGGCGCATCGCGTTTGGGCCCTATTGTGCAGCGAGATGAATGTGTGCGGGGGCGACTTCGTCGAGCACACCTAAACGGAGGAAGAGAATGAGAATCGTTCCATCTTTAATGATCGCGTTGGTATTGGTGTTCGGCGTGTCTGCCGCAACGGTGCCAGCCGCAAAAGCCGACCAACACGAGGAGGCCAAGGGCGCTGCCAAAAAGGGGGCTGAGAGCGCGAAGGGCGCCTCGGACGCGGCTAAAGGCAAAGCCAAGCAGGCAAAAGGCAAAGCCAAGCAGGCAGAAGAAAAAGCCGAGCAGGCCGAGGAGAAAGCCCAGGAGGCCAAGTCCCTAGCTTCCGATGCCGCCGAAGAGGGGAAGGGCAAGGCTGCAGCCGAAGCCCGCAAAGAAGAGCAGATGGCGAAGCGCGACGCCCAGAAAGCCAAGGCCGAAGCTCGCAAGGCCGAGGCGAAGGCCAAGGCCGAGGCTCGCAAGGCCGAGCAAAAGGAGAGGGCCGCATCAGCCAAGGCCGCTCGCAAGGAGCGCGCGCATGCCCAGGAGGACAAGCGCCACACCACGCAGCTCAAGGAGATCCAGGGCCGCCGCGACCGCCTCAAGGCCCTCCACGAGAAGCAGCTGCGCAACATCGATGCCGCCGAAGCCCGTGAAAAAGCGCGGCACGAAAAGCGCGGCGCGCAGATCGACGCGCAGTAGCGCGTCACGACGAGCTCGAGCGAACGCCCGTCTCCACCGAGGAGGCGGGCTTTGCAGTTCTGGCCCCTGCTAGCTGTGACCGGGAAGCGGCGCGTTCGGGTCGTAGGGCATTTCCTCGCCCGCTTCCATTCGCTCCTGCATCTCGTACTTCGAGGGGCAACGCGGGATCACCTGGTTGGCGAGGAACACGCCATCATCACCAAGCTCGCCCTGCACCGTCACTTGAATGCCCATACCGTCGCGGAACGTATCGGGCACGACGCACTGCGGAAAGCGCACGGGCATTTCTTTGTCCTCTTTGTAGAGAACGAAGCGCCACTCGCAGGGGTCCTCCCGAAACTCGATCGAACCCTGGCGCAGCTCGCCCTCGACTCGCAGGCGGCGGCCTTCGAAAGAGTCCGGGGCGCCCATCACTTCGTGCACCAGTTTCGAATACACGAACGGATTGTCGCTGCCGGAGAGCAACCAAGCGGCCGCACCGACCAGCACGACAAACACGATGCCGGCTTTGACGCCACCGGAAAGCCCTCCCTTGCGGGGAGGCTCGATTTCAGGTGTCGCGTCGGACGGGCTGGTCATCGTCGCAAGTATGGTACCGGAAGTCGTTGCCCGCCAGGCCGTACCCCAATTGGCACGCCCCGACGCGCGCTACGGCTTACGGCTGCACCTGAAATGCGATGACGAGCGCGTAAATCGCGAGGGACTCGATGAGCGCCAGGCCGAGAATCAGTGGGACGAGGATCTTGCCCGATGCGTTGGGGTTACGAGCGATGCCCTCGAGGGCTGCGGCCGCTGCGCGACCCTGACCCATGCCGCAGCCGAAGGCTGCGATGCCGATGGCCAGACCGGCGGCAAGCGCGCGGCCCGCGATCGCGGTGGCCTGACCCTCTGCGTCCGCCGCATCCTGTGCGAAAGCGGTCGCCGTGAGAGCGAGTGGTGCAGCAAAGCTGACAAGTCGCAGAGCCAATTTCTTCATTTTCCGGAGCCTCCTCAAGCCTCTCTTCCGAGAGGGAAACTTAGTGTTCTTCTTCGTGTTGAATCGCAAGGGTGATGTAGATCACCGACAGCAAACAAAAGACCAAAGTCTGGACGGTGATGACCAGGCAGCCCATCACATAAAAGACCACCGGCACCGGTAGGAACTTCAGGCCCATGGTTGCGAACAAGCTGACGAAGATGCCGAGCACGAGGTGGTCGGCCGTCATGTTGGCCATGAGACGAATCGCGAGCGTGATCGGGCGAACGATGTGGCTGATCAGCTCGATGAAGAACATCAGCGGGTTGATGAACCAGGCGATCCACCAGGGCACCTTGGGCCCGAAGAAGTGCGAGAAGTATTTGACGAAACCGTGC
>CAMYMX010000074.1 GCA_947259605.1 uncultured Polyangiaceae bacterium
GGGATTCTTTTGTGCGGCTTCGCGACGCTCTTCGGTTTGCTCGGCATCATCAAGCTGCCGATGCACAATCATCCAATCTTCGCGTCCGACCGCTTCGAAGCCGCGACCGACGACAAGTACTTCATTTCGATCGAAGCGGGCGACCAAAAGTTCGACCTCGATCGAACCAGGGCCCTCCTCGAGGCTACGAACCCGACGTACATCGAGCTCGTCGAAGAGGAGGCCACCTAATGCGTACCCTTCTGATCGCACTGGCACTCGCAACGCTTGCGACTGCTTGCATCGGCGGCGAAAGCAGGGAACCGCCGATCGTCGGCATCCGCAACATGTACAACCAGCCCCGCTACGATACCCAGGAGCGCCAGCCGTTCTTCGCGGATCAGCGTTCGATGCGCCCTCAGGTCGAAGGGGCAGTCTCTCGCGAAATGGAACGCTCGCTGACGACCGCGACCGGCCTCGCTGCCAACGAAGGCTATCTCCTGGAGGTGCCGGCGACGGTCATCGCACGCAGTGGGGGCAGTGCGACGTTTCTGAAGCGCGGCAAAGCCCGCTATGAAATCTACTGCGCAACCTGCCACTCCGTCTCCGGCGACGGCAAAGGCATGGTATCGCGCCGCGCCGCTTCGCTAGGCGCGAGCGGCCTCGTCGCCCCGAGCTTCCACGATGACCGGCTGCGACACATTCCCGATGGCCAGCTCTTTGCGACCATCACCAACGGCCTGCGAAACATGCCGGCGTATGCCCACAACATCCCGGTTGATGACCGGTGGGCCATCGTTCACTACGTTCGCGCACTGCAGCTGAGTCAGGCACCCGTGGCGGCGCTGAAGAATACGGAGCAGTCCAAGTGACGAACGCAAAGGACACAGACTATCGAGTCGGAGACGACCGCATATGGAAGCGCGCCTGGCTCGCGCCCCTCGGTCTCGCCATCGTGGGCGGCCTGCTCGCCTTTCTCACCGCCGACGCGGACAGGCTCGGCTACGCCTACCTGTTTGGCCTGTTCACGACCGCAACCTTCATGCTCGGGGCACTGTTCCTGGTGTTGGTCCAGTTCCTGACCGCTTCGTACTGGGGTGTATCTTCGCGACGCATCGTCGAAGTGATCATGTCGGGTGCGCCCGTCGTGGCGCTCTTGGCGCTGCCTTTCATTGCTGGCGTGGCGTTCGGCAAGATTCACATCTATGACGAGTGGCAGAGCGTGTCGGCTCACGGCGAGCACGCGGAGCCCGATTCGGGGGCTGACCATGCGATCGATCACGAAGAGCACGGAGTCCTCGACTTCGGCTCGGGCGTCGCGCACGCGCAGGCCGATGGTGAAGAGCACGGCGGGCACAGCGAAGCAGCGGCGCATGATGAAGTGCACTCCCACACCCCGCAGGAAGCAACGCTTCACCACGAAATCCTAGAGAAGAAAGCCGGCTACCTGAATACCAAGGGCTGGGTTGCCCGCGGTCTTGGTTATCTCCTCGTCTGGTGCGTACTGGCCCTGGCGTACTTCACTTGGTCGCGTCGCCAAGACAAGGACCACGACCCCAAGCACACCGTTCGGATGCAGAGCCTGGCGGCGCCGTCGTTGATTCTCTTCGCGGGCGCACTGACCTTCGCGGCGTTTGATTGGCTGATGTCGCTCGAGGCGGCTTGGTTTTCGACGATCTTCGGCGTGATCATTTTCGCCGGGTCGGCGGTCTCGATTCTTGCCCTCACGATCCTGATTGGCTTGAGCCTCTACAAGCGTGGCCTGGTCGGCGATTACATCAACATCGAGCACTTCCACGACCTCAGCAGGCTGATGTTTGGCTTCGTCTGTTTTTGGACCTACGTCCAATTCTCACAGTGGATGCTGATTTGGTACGCTGGCATTCCGGAGGAAGCCACTTGGTTCATGAAGCGCTGGGACGGCGGCTGGAAATTCGTCTCTTACGTGCTGATTTTCGGCCACTTCGTCGCGCCGTTCGTCCTTTTGATTTCACGGGTACAGAAGCGCGCGCTTCCCTGGCTCCAGGTCATGTGCTTCTGGGTCCTTTTCATGCACGTCGTGGACATCTACTGGTTCGTTCTGCCACAGGCCGGAGCCTTCCAGGTTCAGCTCGCAGACATCGGGGCGCTCCTGTTCGTCGGAGGCGTCTTCTTCACCTACGTCTTTTGGCAGCTCGGGAAGGTCCCGTTGGTGCCGGTTGGCGATCCACGGCTTCAACGGAGCCACCACCTCCACCAGATATACTGAGCGTGCACGGATGAGTACGAAGCAGAAGACACGATTTGCACCCTTTCGCTTCCTGGTGGCCCTTTCGGCCGTCATGGTGCTCGGTCCGGGTTGCGGCCAAGGTGATTCGGCCAGGGCGCCCACGAGCGACGATGAGTACGACATCATCAAGCGGCAGCAGGAGGAAGCCCTCGAGAAGGGAGCGATGCCCATCGCCCAGGCGATGGCGCAGTACGGGTCGACCCGACGCGACGAGTTTGCCGCCCTTGCGCCGCAGCCTTCGGCGGACGAGTCGGCGGTCAACGGCTGGTCGTTCAAGGGTGCGGCCCCCATCGTGGCGGGTGACGTGACGATGCCGCCCGAGTGCACCGCTGCGGCGAACCCCGAGGCGTGCTGGGGCAAAAAGCTCAGTATGAGCAAGGGCTGCATGGCTTGCCACGCGGTCGACGGCGTGAAGCAACAGCCCTGCCCCAACTGGAAGGGCCTCTTCGGCGCGGAGCGACCTCTGGTCAGCGGCGAGAAGGTGGTTGCGGACGAAGCGTACCTTGCCAACTCGATCGTGAACTCCTGGGATCAGGTGGTTCAGGGCTACGGCAAGACGATGCCGCCGTACAACTTCCCCGAACAGGAAGTCGCGGCCTTGGTTGCCTACCTCAAGTCACTAGGAGAGGGCGGATGATCAGCAAATCGCGCGCCGCTACGATGATGGTCCTCGCGTCGGCGCTGTCGGTCTCGCTGACCGCTTGCAACGAGCCCAGCCCGGACACGGCCAGTCTCAAGTACAGCGAAGATCTCTACGATGGCTGCGTCCAGTGTCACGGCGCGAAGGGCGAGGGCAATCCGGAGGTCGGCGCACCTTCCATTGCGGGCCTCGAGCGCTGGTATGTAAAAAGGCAGCTCCGCGGCTTCAAAAAAGGCTACCGTGGCTTTCACCCGAGCGATGTCGCTGGGAAGCGAATGTATCCTATGGCGCGCGCGCTCGATACGGACGAGAAGGTCGACTTGGTCTCGAACTACGTCGCCTCGATGGAACCGACTTACCCGGCGTCGACCCTCGAGGGTGGCAATCCGGAAACCGGAAAGATCTACTTCGCCACCTGCGTGCAGTGCCACGGAGCGAACGCGCGGGGCAATCTGGACGAGTTTGGTCCTCCTTTGGTGGGCGCGAGCGACTGGTACCTGCTGACGCAGCTGCAAAACTTCAAGGCTGGGCTGCGTGGCACCCAGCCCGACGACGTCATGGGGGCCAAGATGCGCCCGTTCTCCATGACACTGCCCACCGAGCAAGCGATGAAAGACGTCATCGCGTACATTGGCACCCTATCCGAATAAGCTACGAGGGTTTGATACATGGCTGGCAAAACACGAGATCCCGACAACGAGGCGCATTTTTGGTGGAAGTGGACCATGATTGGCGCGGCGATCTACATCGGTGTCGTATTCGCTTTCGTTCTCAACTGACGGTGTAGAGGATCGAATGACTCAAGGAATTTACGACTTCATCAAAGGTATCTTCGAGCCACTTGGCGACTACCTCATCGGTTCGTCGGTACCGGTAGCCTCGTCGTTCGCGGGCGACATCGATGCCCTCATCGCGCTCGTCGCCGTGTTCGTCGGCTTCTGGGCGCTTCTCGCCTATGCGGCGTTCTTCTTCCTGATCTTCCGCTTTCGAGCGAGAGACGGACAGCGCGCGCAGTACGTCACGGGCGAAGAGAAGGATCTCAAGCGATGGATCACCTATCCGCATGCGGCGATCATCCTTTGTGATTTGGTCATCGTGTTCATGGCGATCATGGTTTGGTACAACATCAAGCAGCGTCAGCCCGAGGCGGACAGCACCGTCCGAATCGTTGCGCAGCAATGGGCATGGAACTTCGTTCATCCCGGGCCCGACAACGAGCTCGACACCGACGACGACATCAACACCTTCAACGAGTTGCACGTTCAAGTGGGCACGACCTATCACTACGAGCTCATTTCCAAGGACGTTCTCCACGATTTCTCGGTCCCCGTGTTCCGTTTGAAGCAGGACGCCATCCCAGGGCGGGTCATGAAGGGCTGGTTCAGGCCCACCCAGGCCGGCGAGTACGACATCCAATGCGCCGAGATGTGCGGGATTGGGCACGGAATCATGGGCGCGCGCATCATCATCGAAACCCCTGAGGAACACGCGGCTTGGATGTCGCAGGGCAGCGCGGGCAAGCTTGCTTCCCGCTGAATGGAAAAGTCATGGCTGAAGCAGGCACGGTAGACCCACACGGCGCGCACGCACTCGATGCAGACCACGGGCACCACGAGCAGAGTTTCCTGAGCAAGTACATCTTCTCGACCGATCACAAGATCATCGCGATGCAGTACATGTTCACCGGCATCGTGATGGCGCTGATTGGCGGCTACATGTCGTACGCGTTCCGCATGCAGCTGGCGTTCCCGGGTGAAAGCGTCCCCGGCTACGGCGTCGTCTCACAGGGCGAGTACAACGCTCTGGTCACCAACCATGGGACGATCATGATCTTCTGGGTCGCCATGCCCATGCTGATCGCTGCCTTCGGCAACTACCTGATCCCGCTGATGATCGGCGCCGATGACATGGTGTTCCCGCGCATCAATCGGCTCTCGTATCAAATCTTCCTGATCAGCGCGATTATTCTCATCGTCTCCTTTTTTGTTCCGGGTGGCGGCTTCGGCGGCGCATGGACGGCCTATCCGCCGCTTTCGGCGAGTGCTGAATACAACCTCACCCCGCTGGGTGCGACGTTCTGGCTGGTTGCCGTTGCGCTCGAGTTCGTTGCCTTTCTGCTCGGCGGCATCAATTTCATCACGACTCTGATGAATGCGCGCGCACCCGGCATGAAGATGCACGACATCCCGATGGTCCTGTGGATGATCATCATCGCCAGCATCCTCTTCATGGCATCGGTCGGTCCGCTGATTGCGGGCGCCGTGATGCTCTTCATGGATCAGGTCGTGGGCACCGGTTTCTTCGACCCCGACCGCGGCGGCGACCCGGTCCTTTGGCAGCACCTCTTCTGGTTCTTCGGCCACCCCGAGGTGTACGTGGTGCTCTTGCCCGCGATGGGGATCGTTGCCGAGATCATCTGCACGTTCGCGCGTAAGAAGCTCTTCAACTACAAGCTTATCCTCTACACCGCATTCGCGACCGGGATCATCAGCTTCTTCGTCTGGGCCCACCACCAGTTTGTCGCCGGGATCGACCCGCGCATGGCAAACGTCTTCACCATCACCACCCTGATCATCTCCATCCCGATCGCGGAGATGCTTTTCCTCTACATCGCCACCCTCTACGGCGGCTCCATCCGCCTGACCACGCCGATGCTCTGGGCCTTGTCGTTCATCGCGGAGTTCCTCATCGGTGGCATCACCGGCATCTTCCTCGGCGCGAGCGGCTCGGACATCTACTTCCACGACACGTATTTCGTGCTCGCTCACTTCCACTACACGTTCTTCCCGATCGCCATCATCGGGTTTTTCGCTGGAATCACGTATTGGTTCCCGAAGATGTTTGGCCGGATGATGAACGAGACGCTCGGCAAGATTCACTTCTGGGGCACGATCGTTGCTTTCAACTTCATCTTCATCCCGCTGTTCATTCTGGGTGCCGCCGGTCAGCATCGGCGAATCTACAACTTCCAGAACTTCCCGGACCTTGCGGGCATGCAGGACCTTCGGGTCATTGCGACCAGCGCCTTGCTCGTCATGCTCGTCTTCCAGGTGATCTTCCTGTTCAACTTCGTCTACAGCCTCTTCAAGGGCAAGCCAGCCGGCAAGAATCCCTGGAAGGCCAACACGCTCGAATGGACCGCGGAATCGCCCCCGCCGCATGGCAACTGGCCAGAGCTTCCGAACTGTTACCGAGGCCCCTACGAGTACAGCGTGCCGGGGCGCGAGGACGACTACTGGCCGCAAGACGTTCCACCGGACACGGCCCCCGCCGAATGACGAGGCACCGATGAGCACAATGACCAGACCCATCGCTACGACCCGAAGCGCCACGGGCATACCGACCGGAAAGCTCGCCGTGTGGTGGGTCGTCGGCTCGGAGATCGTGATTTTTGGAGGCCTGCTTGCTTCCTACGTCATGTTCCGGCTCGGACACCCCGAGTGGGCCGAGTATGCCTCCCACACCAACACTTGGTTCGGCGGCGCCAACACCTTCGTCCTACTCACATCGTCGCTCTTCGCGGTGCTTGCGCACCACGCGGCCGAGCACGGCGACGGCAAGAAGGCGGCCAAGTGGCTCCTCGGGACCTGCGCCGGAGGCCTGCTCTTTCTCTGCATCAAGGCGGTCGAGTGGACCGGAGAGATTCAACACGGCTACACGATCACCGCCAACGGGTTCTGGAGCTTTTATTACACGGCCGCCGGCATCCATGCCCTTCACGTGATTGCGGGCTGCATCATCATGCTGATCATCGCAAACCAGGCGCGGAAGGGCAAAGAGCTCCATCGCGTCGAGCTCATCGGGATCTACTGGCACTTCGTCGACATCGTGTGGATTTTTCTCTTCCCGCTGCTCTACATCGCCAAGTGAGGACTGACGATCATGGCTGAACATCAAGACCACGCAGACGATCATGGTCAGGCCTTCTACGTGAAGATCTGGGCGATCCTCCTGGTGCTGCTCATCGTGAGCATTCTGGGACCCATTCTGGCTCCGCACCTGGAGTTCGGCTTCCTCAAGGCCTGGATGATCACCTTGATGACCGCGTTTGGCATTGCGGTCGTCAAGGCGTACCTGGTCGCGGCGAATTTCATGCATCTCAACATCGAGAAGCGGTACATCACCTACCTCCTCAGCACGATGCTGATGCTCATGTTGCTTTTCTTCGCGGGCGTGTCCCCCGACGTGATGAAGCACGAGGGTCAGAACTGGGAGAACGTCGCGGCTGAGGCTGAAGTCGAGCGAGCGCTGAAGGCGGAGGGCGCTGCCGCCGCGCACGGCGAACACCCGGGCAACGAGCACTGATGAACGGAGGACTCGCCCATGCCGGATGACGCGCTCGGTCGACCTTACGGCGTGCCAACCAGGCGCGAGCCGGTCGTTTCGAACGGCGTGCTGGGAATGCTGATCTTCGTGGCGACGGAGGTGATGTTCTTCTCCGGCCTCATCAGCGCGTTCGTAATCGGCAAAAGCAATGCCATCGGGGGCTGGCCTCCGCCGGGGCAGCCGCGACTTCCTGTGGAAGAGACCGCCCTCAACACGGCCGCGCTGCTCGCCAGCGGTGTCGCCCTGTTCTTCGCAAACCGTGCATTCAAGAAGGGCTCGCCCAGCACGAAGCGTCTCCTGGGACTCGCAATCGCCCTTGGGGGCTTCTTCGTGCTCTTCCAGGGGGCAGAGTGGGTCGCGCTCATCGGCGAGGGCCTCACGCTCACCTCGGGCCAGCTCGGCGGCTTCTTCTACCTGCTCGTCGGGACGCACGCGCTGCACGTCGTCGCAGGCTTCATCATCCTGCTCTACACGTATCAAAAGCTCTCCCATCACGACCTCGATCGGTTCACGTTCTGGCCGGCGCAGATCTTCTGGTATTTCGTGGTTGGCGTGTGGCCGATTCTCTACTGGCAGGTCTACCTCTGATGCGATTGGCTCGCGCAGTCGCGGCGTTCGCCGTCGTGATCGTGGCTTGGGCAGCTAACCTGGCCTACGCCTGCCCTTCCTGCGCATCGCCGCTCGAAGAGAACCGGCAGGCGTTCGTCGATACGACCATTTTCCTCACGGTCGTGCCGCTGACGATGATGGGCGGCTTCGTTTGGTGGCTTCGCCGGAAAGTCCGCGAAAGGGACGATGCGCCGGAGATCGCCGTGCCTGAGACCCTGCTGCGAGATGCCGGCCGGTTCGCAAAGCGCCCATGAAGAGCCGCTAGAGGCGTTCCCAGACCGGTTGGCGGGCGTCGTAGAGTCCGCCGCGCGATTCCTCACGGTCTGCCACGGCACGCGCAAAACCCCGCGCGGCAAACGCGAGCAGTACACCCACCGCAACGTCGATGAACCAGTGCCAACGTAGGAACATCGTTGCGACGATGACATTCAGGGCCACGAAACCGAGGATGGGCCAAAGCCAACGGAAGGGCTGCACGTCTCGATGAGCGAATGCGTGCAGCGTGAAGTACGCCGGCCAGGCCGTGTGTAGCGAGGGAAAGATGTCGAGCTGCGCGCCGGCCATGGCGACGGTGACCTCGACCTGCTTCCACCAAAACGCGCCTTGCAGCGGCTGGTCGAACGGAATCGTCGCGTACGGGCCGACGCCGGGCACGAGCGTGTAAAGGAAGTGCCCTGCGGCCACGACGAGCAAGGCGCCTGCCATCAGTTCCTGGAGGCGCCGGCCTTTTCCGAACAAGAGCGCCGGGAGGAGCATGACGATCAGGACGAAGAAGTGGGTGTAATAAAAGAAGGACAGCCACTCGACGACAGGTCGGACGTTCCAGGCCTGCATCCAGATCGATGGAGTCGTGCCCAGTAGCCACAGGTCGATGGCGTAGAGCCGATGGTCCATCAGATCGGGGTGAAGCGCTGGGAGCAAGATCCGCATCTCGAAGTACGAAAGCACCATCGGAACGAAAATGCCCAAGCGATACGTCAGTGCCCGTGCACGCTGGCTTCGAATCACCTCACCGCGGCTGAGCACCAAGGAACACGCGGTGACGACCAGCAGGGCGAGAGCAAGCCGACGCGCCACCGTCGCGTCAGGACTGTCGGGGGCAATCGACACCCGCAGAAACAGGTAGGCGTGAAACGCGAGGGCGATCACGTCCTGCAATGCGAGGTTCTGCGCCGTGACGCCTATCGTCGTTCGCGCACGCTCAGCGACGTTCCGAGTGAGTTCCAGCATCTGAAGCTCAGTGGCCGGGAGTCTGTCGAGGCTCGTACCCCAATGCAAGCAATTGCGGCTTGATGGCGCAATTTGGATGCACCCTAAAGGCGGAGTTGCTTGGCAAGCGGACGGGAGCTGCAACCTGAGGTACAACCCGCTCCATGGAAGAGGCAAAGCCCAAACGGCCGTCCATTCGGGAGGACGCGATCAATCTCCCGAACTTGCTGACGATGCTTCGGATCGCGTTGATCCCCGGGGTGCTCTGGCTGCTCTGGGATGGTACCCCGAGGGCCAACTTCTGGGCGACCATCCTCTACATCGGGACCGCGCTCACCGATCTGATCGACGGTTATCTAGCGCGGAAGTGGGGCCAAATCAGTGTGCTCGGGAAGTTCCTCGATCCGCTCGCGGACAAGCTTCTGGTGATGGCGACCCTGATCTTCCTCACCTATCTCGGCAGGATGCCGTTCCTCGGCGTCGTCGCGGTCATCATCATGCTGGCCCGCGAGCTCGCGATTACGGCGCTGCGCACGATTGCGATGAGCGAGGGCGTGGTGATGGCGGCCATGCGAACCGGGAAAGATAAGACCGCGCTGCAGATGGTTGCAATCCTCATGCTGATCGTGCACCAGCGGTACACGATCTACTTCGGCTTCTACGAGACTGAGTTCGATTTTGCGGCGGCCGGCCTCGTCCTTCTGTACCTCAGCCTAGCCCTGGCGCTCTTCAGTGCGGGCGAATACTTCAAACTCTTCGTCGACGCGGTGGACGCCAAAGAAGAGCGCTTGACCCAAGCGGCGTCGTGACGGGGCCGAAGAGCACGGCGTCCGTCGAAACGCGGGCGCCCCGTCAGATCGTAGGACGGGTCTTTCGCGGAAGTGGACTGCAGGACGCGCTTCGAAAGCTGGCGGACGAGCACGCGCTTCGAACCGCCTGGATCAGCGCCATCGGCGCGTTCGAGTGGGTCGAGCTCACCGAATACGACCAAGTCCAACGGCGGTACGTAGAGGCGCACCGTTTCGAGCGCTGCGAGCTGCTCTCTATGCAAGGCAACCTCTCGGAGCGCGATGCCGAGCCGTTCTGGCACCTGCATGCAACGATCTCTCTTCGAGAGGACGGCCGGGACGTCACGTACGGCGGGCACCTGGTCGACGCCTCGGTGTTCGCGTTGGAGTTTCGAATCGACTGCTACGACGGTCTCGAGCTACGGCGTACGAAGGACGAGGAGACCGGGCTTCAGCTCTGGGCCGATATCGAAGGAGCTCGGGCGGAGGAGACCGGGGTGCACGACGTTCCCAGGGCCGAAGCTGGCGGCGCAGGGGCCGCTTGGGCGATGGCCGCGGAGCTTTCCGCGCGCGTGGAAGAGGCGCCCGAAGACAACCGGCCCGAACGGGGAGACTGGATCGAGCACACGACGTTCGGGCTTTGTCAGATCGAAGGGCTGACGGGCGATGGGGTGTGCTTCATCAAGCTGCCAAACGCGCGCC
>CAMYMX010000075.1 GCA_947259605.1 uncultured Polyangiaceae bacterium
GGTGCTTAAATCAACTGTATTCCATTGTATTACAGTTATAATTTAGTCCTGCAGGGTGCTTTCTGGCGTGTTAGGCTGACGTTTGTGCAGATGAGTCAGACATGCATCCACGGCAGCCTTAAGGGCGGATTGGCGATCCTGTTGCTCGGTTCGGTACTCACCGTATCGGGCTGCAAGGAAGATCCCACCCTCTTTGGGGGTTGCTCAACTCAAGACATCAACGCCTGCCCGCGATCGGACGGCTTTGCAAACCCGTACGAAGGACAGCTCGAGCTCTTGAGTTGGAACGAGACACTTCGTAAGGCGAGCCTCGAGCTCACGGGCAAGCTTCCCACCGAGTCGCAGCGAGCCGCTGCAGATGTTCACGGCCAGCTCGGACTCGAAGCGTCGCTCGCGGAGATGATGCGCGATTCTGGTTTCACCCAGCGCATGATCGAGCTCTACAACGATCATTTTCTGACCGACAAATACCTAGGCCAGGAAAACGCGATCGAGCTGCTCGACGAAGAGGAGTGGCCGAACCTCCGCTGGTTCGAGAACAGATTTCCGGGTGATGACGACGCCGCGTTGATGACCAACGACTCGTTGGCACGCGAGCCGCTCGAGCTGATCGCGCACGTCATTCATTCCGAGCGTCCGTTCACCGAGATCTTGACCGCAGATTATACGATGGCAAACACCTACTCGGCGTTTTCGCTCATCGGACTTCCAGACATCCCAGTCGGGCTCGGCGACAATCCGGAAGGCTTCCAGGAAATTTACGTGCCCGGGATTCCTCATGCCGGCATTCTCACGTCAGCGATGTTCCTCAACCGCTTTCCGACGAGCGACACGAACATCAACCGGCACCGCTCGCGCATGGCGTACTATTTCTTCCTCGACATCGACATCAACCAGTTTGGAAACCGCCCTGTCGATGCGAGCAGCGACTTCGGCGAGAACCCGACACTGAACAACCCCGACTGCATCGTCTGTCACACGACGATGGACCCGGTCGCCGGCCTTTTCATGAACTGGAATGAGAACGGCGAGTACAGCGGTGAGGGCGAATGGTTCGGGCCCGACTACATCTTGCCGCCGGGCTTCAACGGAGAAGCGCTGCCGAACCAGAACCGCAGAAATGCGCTTCAATGGTTCGCCCAGCGAGTCGCGCAAAATCCGAGATTCGCCCAGGCCACGGTGAAGACGGTCTTCCAAGGGCTGACCGGCCAAGAAGTTCTCGACATCACGATCCCGGCTCCGCCTGACATGGGCGGCATGGGCGGTATCGACGGCGCAGGCGGTGCTGGCGGCGACCCCGGTGTCGCTGGCATGGGCGGCGACCCCGGTGTCGCTGGCATGGGCGGTGACCCCGGTGTCGCTGGCATGGGCGGCGACCCTGGTGTCGGCGGCATGGGCGGCGACCCCGGTGTCGGTGGCATGGGCGGCGCCGGTGGAGCAACTCCACCACCTCCTCCGCCACTCCCGGATGACAATCCAAACATCGACCCCGCCGTCGATCCAGCACTCCAGCGCGCGTACAACGCGCAGCAGCAGGTCTTGCGCACGATTCAGCAGCGCTTCATCGACAGCGGGTACAATTTCAAGGTCCTTGTGCGCGAAATCGTCCTGAGCCCTTACTTCCGTGCCAAGAATGCAAGCCCGCTCACCAGCGACCTCGAAAAAGAGCTATCCACTTTTGGCACGGCCCGACTGCTGACGCCGGAGCATCTGTCTCGCAAGATCGAGGCGACCACCGGTGTTCGTTGGCGGTCGAACCCGAACCGGTCCGACTACCTGCTCGACCAATACCGCATCTTCTATGGCGGCATCGATTCAGACTTGGTGACTCAACGTGTAACTGAGCCCAATGGCGTCATGGCGAGCCTGGCGCAGCGCATGGCCTACGAGGTGGCTTGCTCTGCCGTTCCGTACGACTTCTCGAAGCCTGCAAACCAGCGGCTCCTCTTCCCAGGCATCGATCAGAACACGGCGCTGTCGGAAACGTCGGACCAGGTCCGGGAGGCGGTTCGCCATCTCCACGACAGGCTTCTCGGCGAAGATCTCGCCGGTGGCGACGAGGAAATTGCAGCGACGATGGTCGTTCTCATGGAGGCGTACAATCTGGGCCGCCAAGGTCTGGCTGACGAGTCGGTCTCGGACCAGCTCGTAGGCCAGTGCCGCCTCAACACCGACCGAATTACCGGCGCCGACTTACCGGACAGCCGTCGAATCAACCGGGACATGGAGTACACCATTCGCGCCTGGATGGCCGCGATGAGTTACCTCCTGTCCGATTACCGATACCTGTACGAGTGAGGGAGGACTAGCTGTGGATCGTCGTGACTTTATGCGAATGGCAAGCTGGGCTGGGCTGACGTGTGTTCTGCCGGCAGCGATGGACCCTCTGCGCGCAAGCGCTCAACCGATCAGCGGGTCGGCCTACACAGGCACGTACTGGATCTTCATGCACGCAGGCGGCGGCTGGGACCCCACCCACCTCTGCGATCCAAAGGGGCGCGCCACCGAGAACGAGAACAACCCGATGGGGCGCTTCCTCAAGAGCGACATCCGGACGGCTGGCAACATCGAATACGCGCCGCTGGGTGATGACGGAACCGCGCTCGATGCGTTCTTTCAGACACACTACGAGCGCCTGCTGGTCATCAACGGAATGGACACGACGACCAACGGCCATGATCAGGGCACCCGCGGCACCTGGAGCGGCCGAACGGCCGAAGGCCATCCGCCGATTGGCGCGCTGATCGCGGCCACGCACGGCCCCAACCTGCCGATGCCGCTGATTGGATATGGCGGTTACCTCGACACGCAGGGCGTCACCAATGCGGTGCCGCTCGGTGACGGCGGTCTCCTGCACAACCTGGCGCACCCCTCTCGACCGGATCCGACCGGCTCAGAAGAAAACTACTTTGGCCATCCGGACGTTCCCGGCATCGTCCAGCGAGAGCAGCAGCTTCGACTCCTTCGGATGCAGGGTAAGCAACGCTTGCCGCGGATCTGGGACGGTCAGAACGAGCTCATGTTGGCTCGACTCGGTCAGGACGACCTCAAGCGAGTTTCCGAATCGCTTCCGGACGACTTCTCGGACAATCAGCTCGAGCGCCAAATCCAAGTTGCACTGGCGGCGTACCAGGCGGGTCTTTCGGTCAGTGTCAGCGTCAGCCGCGGCGGCTTCGACACGCACGGCAACCACGACGGCAATCACTTGCCGCGACTCATCGACTTCGTCAACGGCGCGAACTTCGCGATGCAGGAAGCAGAGCGAATGGGCATCGCCGACAAGGTCGCGGTCGTCATGGGCTCGGACTTTGGCCGAACGCCCGGGTACAACAACGGCAACGGCAAAGACCATTGGCCGATCAGCAGCATGATGATGATGGGCCCCGGTATTCCAGGTAACCGCGTCATCGGTGGAACGGACGACCGGCACGGTCTTCAGCTCATCGATCCGGTGACCTTGCTACCGACCGGGTCGCCGGACACGGCTGAGGGAACCAGGCTCTCGATCGCCCACGTACACCGCGCCTTGCGCAATCTCTCGGGCGTTCCGAACGACTTCAAAGCCGCGTTCCCGCTTGCGGGCGAAGACCTGCCGATCTTCAGCTAGGTCAGCGACCAGCGAGCGGTCGCGCCACGGTCGTCAGAAGGCTGCGCCGCCCCCGATTCGCAGACCCCAAACCTGGCGTTCGTCGAAGGAGAACCCGTATGGATTGTCGAGGTTGATGTTGAGACGGATCGCGCCGAACCCGTTTTCATTGCCGAAACGCAGGTACGGCTCGACGGCCAGCTGGGTGTTTGCGGCCTTGAACTTGGGAATCAGCACCAAGCTGAAGCGAGAGCCAACTCGAAGCCAGTCGGTCGCCTGATAGCCCATCATCGCCATCATCTGCATGATGAAATCGGTCTTGGAGGTTCGGTTGTTCTTGCTGTCGATCTTGATCATTGCGCCCGTGTCGACGTAGGCCCCCCAAAGAAATCCGCTTGGTTTGCGTCGTTCGAACGCGATCGGGATGATGACGCTCACCGCGTGGGCGTCCCAAAGCCAATAGTTCGTGTTGCCCCGCACGGCAGCGGCCAATGTGTACGCGGATTGCTGCGCGAATACTTCGTTCAAGTCCGAGGTGACAGTGGCGACCGGAATCGTCACGCCGACGCCTACGCGATACGAGAACTGGTTCTTCTTGCCCTGATAGTGAAAGGCCGCATAAGGGTTGCCGGAGCGAAAGGCGTTCTGCGGCTCGCTGTCTTCATCCGCGAGATCAACATTGACGTATGACATTCCCCACATGACCTGAAACAGCACGCTGTCAGCGAGCTGCAAGCGCATCTCGATCAGCGGGCTGACGACGATGGAACGTTGGTTGCCCTCGAGCTTGCCGCCGAACAGAGCGATCTCGCCAAGAATATGAAACCGCTGGGTATGGGCTTTCTTTCCTTCGTCGAGGCTATAGGGCTCGTCCGGGAACGCGCGCGCCTGACCGGGCGTCAACCACAGCGCCGCAGCAACTAAGAAACCAGCAAGTCCCCAACCACGAAGCACAGACATCATTCACCCCCTATGAAGAAAAGACCCCCTTTTCTTCCTCACTTAACTATAGACAGCGCGCGCCGGCGGGGCCCGCGTTCCGTCCTTAACAGAACCCCGACTGCGCTGGTGTGCGTCCGTTCAGGGTTGAACAGCGACGTAGGACGGGCCGGGGCCTGAAAGCCACGTGACCGCGCGCGAGGTGCCAGTCTCGAGCTCGATGATCGAAAGCTTTTGGTCGACGATGTGGGCCACGAACGCAAAGTCCCCCGCCGAGTCGGCGGCCGCGGTTAGCGGGAAGTTCTCCCCTGAAAGCTGCAGCGGCGCGCTGGGCGTGAGCGTGTCGCCAGCCCGAACGATGGTGATCAGGTTGGTCCGCATACCCGGCCCCGTCGGGTTGGTCGGTGCGAGTAACTCGTCTCGCGAAGGGATGTAGGTCAGCCCGTAGGGAATGCCAACGCCGACCGGTACACTGCTGATCACACTGGGACTGCTCGGGTCGGACGTATCGATCAGCGTGACGTTGAAGCTGAGCGTGTTCGCTACGGCCGCCCGATCGTTTCCGTCGAGGAACGAGACATCGGAAGGATCGGGACCGGTTTCAAGCACTTCGCTCATGGTGCCGGCTACGTCGGAGGTCTGGAAGATTCGGACGCCGCGTCCACTGACGATGTTGACGATGCCGAGGGTCCCATCGGGGCTCAAGGCAACCTGCTCGGGGCCGCTTCCGACCTCGACCTCCTCGATCACTCGACGCCCCGGAATGTCGATGACGGAAACGGTGCTGCCCCTTGCAACGTCCGTACCATAGTTTGCGGTGTAGCCGGTCGTGCCGTCGGGACTGATCGCAATGCCCAAAGGCACGTCTTTGGTTTGAACCTCATCGGCGACGCCTGACTGCAAGTCGACGATCAGCAGCGTGCCGCCTTCCGGGATCTCGGGGTCACCAACGAGCCCAGGCAGGCCGTCGAAATATGCCGGCCCGACGGATACGACCGCGGTATTGCCGTCCGACGTGATCTCAACCTCGATCGGACCTGGCTCCCATTCCGAAAGGTCTATCGTGTCAACCACCGAGGAAGGTCCATCGCTCTCGCCGTCGACGAGCTTTGCGTAATCGAGAAGGGTCAGCGACTGATTCAACCAGTCGGCGGTGACCACGAGCCGGGGTGCACCCCCTGCACCTCCAGCGCCACCCGTACCGGCAGAGCCGCCGGCCGACCCGGTCGAGGAATCGCAGCCCCCCAGTGCCAGCCCGAGAACACAGAAAGCCACCCAACCCAAGCGATGAATCATCGCGCGATTATAGGCGAACTCGACCGCGCGAGAAGCGAGATGTTTTTCTCTAGTCGAGGAGGCGGAAGGTGACCTTGTCCAGCTCGCCGCTGCCTGCGAAGTCCCCGGCGTGGGTGAACTTGAAGCTCACCTTGGTTTCGCCCTTCTTCAGCGGTGGCGACTTGATGATGTAGTGCACGCCGTCGAGGAAGTTGTAGTCGTAGTAGACGCGCCGGTTCTTGGTGAACATCGTGTAGCCACCGGTGAAGCCACCGCATGCGACGATGACGCCTCGTTCCTTGCCGGTGATGTTGATCACGGTCTCGATGGTATGTGAGCGGCCCTTGATCGGCGGGGACGCCTTCTCCGCGATCCGCGTTGCGCCAGGTGCATAGAACGTGAACTCGGTCATCCCTTTGAAGAGCCTGTCCTGCTGCTTCGAGATGCGGGCAATCATGTCGTCGTAGAGCGGGTACACGTTGTACTTCTCGGCTTGCTCATCGAAGAGTTGCTGCAACTCGGCGAGCTTCTCCGGATGCTCGGCGGCGAGGTCCTTCGAGCCGCTAAAGTCGGTGGCAACGTGGTACAGCTCCCACTTGTCACCATCAAAAGGGGCAGTCGAGTTGAGCTCCCAGGGCATTCGGTTCCCGTGGAGCGTCACCGCCTTCCAACCATCCGCCCAGACGGAGCGATTGCCGAACATCTCGTAGTACTGGACCTTCTTCGCATTCGGCGCGTCGGCGTCGTTGAAGGAGTACCGCATGCTGACGCCATCCATCGGGCGCTGCTCGATCCCGTCAATTTCGTCTGGAACGTCCAGGCCGATCACATCGAGCAATGTCGGGGCGATGTCCGAGATGTGATGATACTGATCGCGAATCTCGCCCTTCCCTTCAATGCCCTCGGGCCAGTGCACGATCAGTGCGTCCTGAATCCCGCCGCGATGAACGGACTGCTTGAAGTAACGAAATGGCGTGTTGCCAGCCATCGCCCAGCCGGCGTGATAGTGCGGGTAGGTGTTGCGAGCTCCCCAGCTCTCGTAGCGCTTCCAGTTTGCGTCGAACTCGGTTTGCCTGCCGTTGAGCACATAGGTCTCGTTGAACGTGCCGGCGAGGCCGCCCTCACCGCTCGCGCCGTTGTCCGAAGTGACCATGATGATCGTGTTGTCGAGCTCGCCTACGCGCTCGAGGGTCTCCAAGATCCGACCGATCTCCATGTCGAGGTGCTCGAGCTGTGCGGCAAACACCTCCATCTGCCGGGCGTAGAGTTTCTTCTCTTTCGGACCGAGCGAATCCCATGCCGGGATCGCGTCGGGACGCGACGTTAGCTCGGTATCCTGGGGCACTATGCCAAGTAGCTTTTGCCGCTCGAGGATCAGGCTGCGAGCCTCGTCCCAGCCGATGTCGAATTTGCCCCGCCACTTGCGAAGGTACTCCTTGGGCGCTTGGTGAGGTGAGTGCATCCCGCCAGGTGCCAGAAACACCATGAAGGGGCGGTCCTTGGGCGCCGTGGACAGGTGACCGGTGATGTAGTCGATCGCCTTGTCCGCGAGGTCGGTCGAGTTGTGGTAGTCCTTTCCCTTGGCGAGCCAAGGCTCGACCGGCGCATGGTCTTCGAACATCACCGTGCGGTACTGATCGGCATCCGCCGCCATGAAGCCATAGTAGTGCTGGAAGCCCTCACCACTGGGCCAACGATTGAAGGGGCCGACTTGAGACACCTCGTAGAGCGGAGTGTGATCCCACTTGCCGAGCGCGTAGTTCACGTAGCCGTTCATCTCCATGATCTTCGCAACCGACTTGGCGTCGTCTGGGATGATCGCGTTGTACCCTGGGAAGCCCATCGCCGTGAGCGAATGGGAGCCCAGGCCGATGGAGTGTGGGTTTCGACCAGCCATGATTGAAGCCCGCGACGGCGAGCAAAGCGCCGTGGTGTGGAAGTTGTTGTAGCGCAGCCCGCCTTCGGCGAGCCTGTCGATATTCGGGGTGCTTGTGAGCCCACCGAAGCTGCCGAACTGTGCGAAGCCCATGTCGTCGAGAAGGATCAAAACCAAGTTCGGCGCCTTGTCTGGCGCGGGTTTGTGCGTCGGAGGCCACCATTCCTCGGAGTCCGCGTAGCGTTTAGCGATCTTGCCCTTGTTGTCGCCCCGTCAACCCAAGTTTTTTCGCCGATCGGCGGATTGGCTCGTGAGCGCGACATCCAGATCCTCGTACCGATGAAGAAGTCTCGCCGGCAGCGGAAGCCGGACAAGCTCGTGCCGTTCCGGGATGCCCAACCAGACTTCGTGTTGCTTCGCGAGGTTCGAAATGCCAGCGATGAGCTCAGGCGCCTCGCCGGGCTCGCAATCACGAGCGATGCTCAAGAGCACCAAGGCCGCTCCACTTTGCTCTGCGGCCTCTGCGATTTCCTCGAGGGGCATGTGGGTGCCGAGATAGATCGGCTCGAAGCCACGGCCTGCGGCCATGAACGCACCGATGATGGCGCCGAACTCGTGCAGGTGACGCGGAGGTGTCGCAACGATGATTCGCGGAGCCCCGGTGGCCGGCTGTTCGTGTCGCATGAGAGTGCCGAGCAGGCTACGAAGCTGCCCAGAAATGATGTGCTCGTGCGCAATCCGAAGCTGGTTCGCGTTCCATGCTTCACCGACCCGACGCATCAGCGGGACGATCACTTCGAGCGTCAGGGTCATTGGAGGTAGAATCGCCGCGCTTCGAGTGAGAATCGATTCCGCGCGCCGCACGTCGTACTCGAAGATGGCTTTCAAGTAATCCTCGACGATGGCCGCGTAGAGGGAGCCCTGACTCGCAATGTCGGAGCTCGATTCCCCGATGAGCCGCCGAAGCTCCTGGTCCGAGAGCCGAACGACCTGACCGATGGAATGCCCGAGCTCGGTCGCGCGGCGCAACAAAACGAGGCGACGCACGTGGCCGCCACTGTATCTGCGTTTGTTCCCGTCCGTCCGATCCGGAGCTACGGCGCTGTAGCGACGTTCCCACACGCGGATCGTATCGGCGGACAGACCGGTCAATCTCGAAACGACACGCATGGGATACAAGCCGTTCATTTCTTTTACGTTGTTCGTCATGATAAAAAATGCACAGGGACGAGCGCCCACCGGGTCATGTCACGCTGAATCGGCTGACGATGAATGGGGAGGTGTTGATGCTCATCCATCTTGCGTGCTCCTGTAGTTAGTACCCGCCCTGCGCCGGGAGTTGATGAGGCCGCCCACTCGTTCGAAGGCGGCCTCGGATCGTTAGTTACGAAGCGGGAATGAGAACTGAATCGATGACGTGGATGACCCCGTTGGAGGCCATCACGTCGGTCCCGACGACCTTCGCGTCGTTGACCCGGACGCCCGAATCACTGGCGGTGATCTGGACGGACTGCCCCTCGACGGTAGCGGCCGAGGAGAGGTTCACCACGTCCGCGGCGAGCACTTCGCCAGCCACGACGTGATACGTCAGGATGGCGACGAGCTTCGCCTTATTCTCCGGGAGCAGGAGGCTATCGAGCGTACCCGCCGGGAGCTTCGCAAACGCTTCATCGGTCGGCGCGAAGACCGTGAACGGTCCGGGGCTTTGCAGTGTCTCCACCAGCCCCGCGGCTTTGACCGCCGCGACGAGCGTATTGAACTGTCCGGCGCCGGCGGCGACGGCCACGATGTCCCCTTGGGTGGCCGCTGCGGCAGCGGCGGTCGACGTGCTCGGTGCGTCTTTCGCGCAGCCGGCGAGCGCCAACGAGGCCAGGGCGGTAAGCAAAATTGTCTTCGTTCGCATGAGTTTTTTCTCCAGGAAGATGTGCTGTTGCATTTGTGTCCATATACTGTCTAGGTTTTATTCGTCAATACATAGACATCGAAATGCTTACAAATCGTTCTTGCCAGGGATGTTAAAATGAAACATGTTCTAGTGGAACACGTTCTAGTTGGGCGGCGCTTCTCCGGTCCCGGCCAACAGACAGTTGGAGCATCCGATGATCACCGAAACGAAAGCGGAGCCTTGGGCAGGGTTTGCCAGGGGCTGGTTCTTGCTCATGTTCTCCGACGAGCTCGAGCCCGGCCAGGTCGTGCCACTGAAACGCTTCGACCAGGAGCTGGTCTTGTTCCGAACAGCGTCGGGCGAGGCCAAGGTTCTCGATGCGTACTGCCCACACATGGGCGCGCATCTCGGACACGGCGGCAAAATCGTCGGCGAAGCGATCGTCTGCCCGTTTCACGCGTGGAAGTTCGATGGCTCCGGAAAGTGCATCGAGATCCCGTACGCCAAGCGCATTCCCCCGAGGGCCGTCCTTGCGTGCTGGCCGGTGCTCGAGCGCAACGGGATGATTTTCGTCTG
This sequence comes from uncultured Polyangiaceae bacterium, assembly GCA_947259605.1. Lineage (GTDB taxonomy): Bacteria > Myxococcota_A > Polyangia > Polyangiales > Houyiibacteriaceae > SG8-38. Next base: position 10,138 of record CAMYMX010000075.1, read on the forward strand.
GCACGACCGCGAGAAGAGCCAGCCGGATTGGGAGATTCCGGTGCTCGAAGAATGGGAAGACCCGGAGTTTATTCCGTGGCGCTACGCGAAGCTTCAGATCAAGACACCGCCACTCGCCATTGCCGAAAACCTCGCCGATGCCGGCCACTTCATCCCGGTGCACAACACGCACCCGGTGCCTGGCTCCTTCAGCAACACCTACAACGATCACATCGGCCAGCAGAAAATCAAGGCGGTCGCCTACCCCGTGCACGGCGGCAAGGACGAGTTCGAGTCCACAGCGACCTATTACGGACCCGCGTATCAGGTCACCAAGATGTTCGGTAAGGGGCTCGGCGTGATCATCAACGCGCATACACC
>CAMYMX010000076.1 GCA_947259605.1 uncultured Polyangiaceae bacterium
CGAGTGACGCCGGCGACCCGGCCATCAAACCCTCGGTGAGGCGCCGCGGCTCCATCACGCCGCCGATCAAACGCGGTGCGGCCCGACGCGCGAAACGATAAACGCGGGGGTCGAAGTTGCCGGCGATGTCGCGGGCCATGTTGGTCACGATCGTGTGTAAGACCCGTCGCTGCTCGCTGTCGTCCATCTTGCCGATACGTCGAATCATCGAGCGCCAATACCCGAGCCTGTCGCGTGCCTCTTCGTCGCGCTGCTTTTCGAGCCGCCGAATTTCATGAAACGCCGCATCGTTGAGCGCTATTTCCAAGCGGGCGCGGTCGGTTTCGTGCGCAGCGCAGATTCGGTTTACGACGTCGGAGATGACGTCGTCACGCTCACTGTTGAACCAGAAGATCGACGGGTCGCTAGGCCGCGGGACGTATGGCTTGAGATGCGGCAGACGAAGCGGGCGTTCCGATAGAAAGCGTTTCAGCATGGCAAGACCCTAAACCGCCTCGAAGTAACGGCGAAGCTCCCATTCACTCACGGCCTTGCGGTACTCGCGGCACTCCCAGTCTCGGGTGCGGATGAAGTGATCGATGAAATCGTCGCCGAGCGCGACACGCGCGACCTCACTTCCTCGAAGGCGTTCGAGGGCCGCTTCGAGCGTGAGGGGAAGGGCAAGCGCCGGGTCGCTGTCGCTCGTCGCATCGCCTTTGGTCATGGCTGGAGGCTCGATCTTCTCGGCAATCCCATACAGGCCGGCGCCTAGGCATGCCGCCATCGCGACGTATGGGTTGATGTCCGCAGCAGTCTGCCTAAATTCGATTCGCGTTGCGTGATCGGTCGGACCGAGGATGACGCGCGAGCCGCAGGTCCGGTTTTCGATTCCCCAGGAAGCATTCAGCGGAGCCCACACTCCGGGGACGTAGCGCTTGTAGCTGTTGACGAACGGTGAATAGAGGGCGGTGAGCTCTGGAGCGAGGGTCACCAGTCCCGCCAAGTAGTGATGCCCGATCTCACTCAACCTGTCTCTTCCTGCGGCTGCGAAGAGGTTGATCTGCCCTGCCGCGTCCCAGAGGCTTTGATGGATGTGTCCACTCGAGCCGGGCAAGTCTGCGTTCCACTTGGCCATGAAGGTCACCGAGAGGTCGTGCCGCGCGCAGATCTGCTTGAGCGTCGTCTTGAAGAGCGCCGCCTTGTCCGCGGCGGCTAGCACATCGTCGTAGCGCAGCGCCGCCTCCCAAACGCCCGGGCCCGTTTCGGTGTGGATCCCTTCGATCTCGATGTCGTACTCGGCGCAGGTGTCCAAAATGTCATCGACCAAGGCCTGATGCTGGCCCGCACGCAACCAGGAGTACCCGAACATGCCGGGGCTCAGGGGATCGAGGTTGCGGAAGTCTTTTTCGTGCATCGATTCTGGCGTCTCTTGAAACACCCAGAATTCGAACTCGGCCGAGAACTTGGCCGTGAAGCCGGCCTCGCCGGCCTTCTTGATGACCTTCTTCAGCAAGTTCCGAGGGCATGCCGGATGGGGCCTGCCGTCCTGGGTATAGAAGTCGAGCAGGAAGTTCGCGGTGTCCGGAGCGTCCGGAAGAACGCGAAAGGACGACGCATCGATTCGGGCCAACGCATCGGGATAGCCCGTTTGCCAGCCGGTCACAGTCGCGTTGTCGTAGAGTTGGTCGCAGATGTCCCAACCGAAAATGACGTCGCAAAAGCCGAAACCCTTATCGAGGGCGGACCAAAACTTCTCGAGGCTGATGTATTTGCCGCGCAGCAGGCCGTCGACGTCGAAACCACCGACCTTGACCTTTCGGATACCCTTTTCGTTGAAGTCGCGACGTAGCTCTTCGCTCACAGATCCTCCTCGGCGGCCGAAGCATACCCGTTTTTTCGGCGAGAGGAGCGGGGAACCTGCTGAGCGACCGGCGTAGCCTATTTCGCCGGAACGAAGCGATGAACCAAGCCCAAACCCACCACGAACAAGACCGCGACCGACGCGTGGCCCAAAAGCTCGTGTGAGGTGCCTGGGATTGCGCAGTGCGCTTTGAGGACGAAATTACCGGCAAGCCCGGCGGCCGCGGCTGCGACGAGACTTCCAAGCGCGTTGCCACGATCGACGAGGCGAAGCAGCGCATAGACCGGGACTCCGAGAAGCAGCCCGACACCCATGCAAGCCCCCGCCATGACGCTGCCCACGTGCTCATGCGTTGCTGCCTGCGCCGCCGGGTGGGGCCAAAACGCCGCCAAGACCGTTGCGCCGAGGGCGATGCAAACCAGGCACACGGACTGCCAGTGCGGGAGGGCAGGGAGGTGGACCGGGCGGGTGACCATCACCATTGCGATCACCAGCAGGACACAGAAGGTCACCAGGCTGAGCGCCCATTGAATCGTGCGGGCTTGATCGCCTATCAGGGGGAATGCAAACCAACCGATGACCGCCAGTGTGGAGAACACGCCAAGCACGATCAGCCGCCGTGCCATCGTGGAGCGGCTTCTCAGGAAGCCGGCGATCGAACGGTCGGTCTTGTCGCACTCCGCTTTCATGCTGGAGAACATCCGGTCCATCCGCTCGGCGTTGCCTGGCATCTCCGGCGCATCGAGCTCGCGCAAGCGCTCTCCGAGGCCGGACTCGGGCCTGTTGCTGCCACTAGTCATTCATCACCACGTATTTCCAGAACCAACAATTGTTTCAGAGTTCTGTAGGCGCGATGTGCGCGGACACGTACAGCACCCTCGGAAGTACCCACAATTTGGGCCACTTCGGCGTATGGGCGCTCTTGAAACCAATGAAGCTCCACCACTTCACGCTGGCTGCTGGGTAGCTTCTCGAGGGCCACGTGAAGGAGCTCGGAGCGCTGGCGCAGCTCCAGGGGCATGAAATCCGCTTCCGGACCGGCTTGCGTCTCGACTTCCAAGCTCGTCATTTTGCGACGCTTTGTTCGACGCCAGTGCTCACGAACCAGGTTCATGGCAATGGTCATGACCCATGGGCGCAGCTTCGAGCCGCGTCGAAAGTCGTTTCGCGCGCCGTGGAGCCGGAAAAAAGTCTGCTGGACGATCTCTTCAGCCAACTCGTCGTTGCGAAGGTGGCGTCGCGTGAGGCGAAGAAGGATGGGCGCATACCGTTCGAACAAGAGCCGAAACGCTGCCTCGTCCCCATCGACGTAGGCGTCCATCAGCTCTTCGTCGGTCCGTTGGGACTTGGGTGCGCTACTCGCCATGTTCTGCGCCGGGATCGAGACTCAAGGGGAGCGTGGTGTCGTTCGGACTGCGCCGCGCGTCCCACCAGTAGCCCGCGAACAGTAGGCTGCCCAGCAGGATCGAGAGCAGGGTGATTTGACGCCAGCGAACCGACCGGTTGGCGGCGAGCTCTTCAAGCCGTACCGGCTTGATTGGGATCGGACGCGCGCCGGACGTGCTGACGACCTTCCCAGGGGGATGACTGCTGGTGGCGAGGGCGGGAGGGAGAGGCGAGTTGAGCGAGGGAACTGGGATCGAGCCGATGTTCGAAGTCTCCATCCACGGCGCGATGTCTTGGGTCCGAGGATTCTGTTTGGCCGATTCGACCTCGAGCCAGTCGAGGGCGGCCCGCATCGCGGCTGCGTCGGGGTATCGGTTCCGCGGATGCCTAGCCATCGCCCGCCTGATCACATCGGGCAGACCGGGGACATCGTCAAACCCGTCGTCCGCTTCCCACCCGACGGGCGGAGAGCCAATCACCATGTGGTGCAGCAATGCTCCAACGGCATACAGGTCCGCGGAGGGGTCGATCGTCCCGCCGCCAAAGCGCTCGGGCGCCATGTAGGCGACCGCATGCTTGCCCGAGCCGGTGTGGGCGGCATGCGGGCTCGCCTCCGGGAAGGAGCGGATCAAAGGGACGATGCCCAAGCCGACCAGTCGTGCGCCGAGCTCGCCGGTTGGCCTTCGGCTGACGAGGACGTTTTGCGGCGTCAGGTCACCGTGCGCGAGGCCCTGCGCGTGCGCCGCACCGAGGGCGTCGAGCACTTCGGACGCCAACCGAAGGACGGTGAGGGACCTCAGCGGGCGATCGCGCAGCAGGTTCCCAAGAGTAGTCCCGCGCATGTCGTGAAAGGCCAGGTAGGGAACGCCGTCGATGATGCCTGCGTCGAGCACACGTGGGACTGCGTCGGAGCGAATCGACCCCAGGCCGTGCGCGAGCTCCGAGAAAGCGGTCTCGGCCCGCTTCGAGCGGTTCAGATCGATTGGCAGTACGCACAGGATGAGAGGCGTACCTTCGGAGGTCGCGCGGTAGTACGACGCGACCCCGCCCCAAGGCAAGGTGCCGTCGACCACATAGCGCCCTGCAAAGAGCTCTTCTGGCGGGGGATAGGCGCCACCAGGCGAGGGAAACATCGGGGTCGAGGATAGACCCAATGACCCATCGACGCGAGACTTTGACGTCGCGGGCGTAAAACCGTTCATCGGGGGCCGTCCGCGCCTTTGCCGCGAAGACGCCGAGCGAAGTACTTGCTGCCGGCCGCGAGGGCTTCCGGATCCTTCAGCGACGAAAGCAAGGCGTTCGCGTCTTCGCGTGCATCGAAGCGGCCGGCGCGAATCGCCAGGAGCTGTTGCTTGGTGATTCGGAGCACCATCTTTGGCTTGCGCGCGATCGTCGCGACGAGGCTTTCGAGCGCGTCGTCCAGGCGATCGGTCGGAACGGTGCGGCTCACCAATTGACTTCGCAGCGCTTCCTCCGCCCCAAAAGCCCGCCCGCTCAAGACCAGGTCCGCCGCCAGCGTTGAGCCGACCAGCCGGACGAGGTGCTCCATGGCGCCCCAGCCGAGGGGAATCCCAGCGTCGAGCTCCGGAATCATGAAACGGGCATCGCTTCCGGCGACGCGGATGTCGCAGGCGCCGGCGAGGACCAGACCGCCGCCGATACAGTGGCCGCGAATCCCTGCGACCGTGATCTGTGGAAGCTCGGCAATCGCATCGGTCGTGCGTCGGCCCAGGTCCGCCGTGGCTCCTGCATCAGGGCCAGCTAGCAACGGGAGGAATGCCGGTAGGTCGGCGCCGGCCGAGAAGCAGCTTCCCGCGCCAGTAAAGACCACGACCCTGACCGCGTCGTTCTTTTCGAGGTCGGCGCACACGTCGATCAGCTCGCTCAGCGTGCCAGGGGAAAGGGCGTTGAGCGCCTCGGGCCGATCGAAGACGATTCTGGTCACCCTCTCGTCGGTGGAGACTTTCAATCCGGACATCGATTCTCCTCTCAGCTGAAATTGGCGGGGCGTTCGACGCAGTAGATGCCGCCCGGGGCCTCGATCAAGGTCGCGCACTGGTTGCAGTGGCTGCAGCCGTTCCTGTAGTTGCTTCGCGCCCGTGCCTGCTTCGGAAAATCGGGATCGAAGATCAGCGCCCTGCCGAGTTGGATGAAGTCGAAACCTGCGTCCATCACCGTGCGGATGCTGTCGTTGGTGCACACGCCGCCAATGTAGCAAACACCGCACTGCACCCGATCGCGTATCCGCTGCGCTTGCTCGAGGAAATACGTCTCTTCGTAGGGGTAGTCTTTGAACATGAGCGGTGCCGCGAGCCGAATGCCGATCTTCATGAGTCGGCTCTTTTCGTGCTTGATGAGTCCTGGGACCATGCTGTCGCCTCGGAACAAAAGCATCGGGTTCATGCTACTCGTGCCGCCGCTGCAGATGATCACATCGAGGCCGCCGGCTTCGAGCATCGCCGCGATCTCCACCGAGTCGTCATAGCTGACGCCTCCCGGTACGCCGTCGGTCATGCTGATCTTGCCAAGCAGCGGGTAGTCGTCGCCGACGCTGTTTCGAACTTCGGACAGCACTTCGAGTGCGAACCGCATGCGGTTTTGAAGGCTGCCCCCGTATTCGTCCTTACGCTTGTTCGTCTTTGGGCTGATGAATTGGCTGATCCCGTAGCCATGGCCGAAATGAATCTCGATGGCGTCAAAACCGACGGACTTCATGAAAGTAGCGGCTCGGCCGATCACCTGTGCGCGGTCCCGGATCTCTGGTTTGGTCATTTCCGCGATCCGTCCGAGGCCGTGTACGAGGCCGAGCGCGTTCGTCCCCTTCGAAGGGCCGAGCGGTCGCTTTCCGCCAAAGTCCTTGTTCTTCGTGAAGGCACCACAGTGCCCGAGCTGCCCGGACACCCTCGCACCGGTGGCCTGCACGGTGCGAATGAAGAGTTCGAGCTCGGACCGAATCCCTTCGTGCATGTACATCATGTCTTCGTGAATGCGCCCGTCCGATTCGGCGGCGCAGTAGGCGATCGTGGTCATCCCGATCCCGCCCTGGCCGATGCGCTCGTGAAAGCCGACGAGGGCCTCGCTCGGGACTCCGCCGGGCGATTTGCCTTCGAACGTCGCGGCTTTGATCAGCCGGTTGCGCAGGGTGAGACCGTTGATCGCAGCCTGAGAAAAGCATCTATCGAGCGAGTCAGCCATGACGTGCCGGGGTCATACCATCGACCCTCATGCGCCGGTAGTCGCATCAAAGGCGGAGCGAGGCTTCTAGGGTCGGTTTCCGAGGTATGCTCGGACCGCGCGCGGGATCGGCTGCCGCCTGAGTGCCTGGCTGAGCGCCCAGCGTTCGTCTTCAGGATCTTCGATGAAATGCATTTCGCTTCCTTCGCGAAACGCGATCGGGACACCACCGCGGAAGAGGATACGGTTTTTCGGGGTCGCAGGGACGCGGCGGCCGGGGGTGATGATGCCTACCAAGTTGAGTGGGTCGGCCGCGCTGATCGAGACCAGCTCGCCCGTCTTGTCTGGGCGGCGCGCTTTGCGCAGCGCGGTGACCGCCTCGGGCAGTGCGTACTGCTCTCCGGCAAAGCCCGCGACGAAGCGGCCGCCTCGGATCCGGCCCTGCGCTTCGAGCCGCCGATACACGCGAAGTATCGTGTACCAGGGCGGCAGGTCGCCTTCGCGATCGAGAAGCCGACGAAACACGACGCCCCATCGGCGAAGCAGCGACCAGGCGATGCTTTCGACGTCGTGATCCTCGGCGGCGTCAGGCAAGACCGTCCACCGGCCCGCGGCCTCCATGCTGTACCCCGCCACCGCGCGCCGGCCCGCACGCGGGCGCTTGGGGTCGGGCGCAAGCAGTGCCCGCAGTCCGGTGAAGCCATCCGAAGTCACCAAGCCGAGCGAAACGAGCTCGCCGAGGGCCAACTCCGCGCGCGTCGGCAGCAGGCCGGTATGGTGAACGATGTCGTCAAAGAAGCTCGCGCCCGACGCTCGAAGCATCTCCAAAGCCTGAGCGGCGTCCGCGGAGGCGGGCTCCTCGTCAAGCGAGCGGAAGCGCCAGGTGCGCGCGTGCTCGCGGCGGCAAAACGCGATGGGGCTCGTTCGGATGGGGCTCGACGCGCGGCCTGCGGGTGGCGTGCGCCGGCTCCAGGTGACTCTACCCGAGATGCAGAGCTGATCGAGCCAGGTTGGGTCGTAGCCTTCCATTCGCACCGGCAAGAGGTCGGCTTCCCAAGCTGCAGCGCCGGCTTCCATGCCTTCGAGCTGTTCGAGGATTGCGGCCAAGCCTTCGGGGCCTTCCATCCGGGTGCTCGGCGCGGCATGCTGCCAGCGGAGAAGGAACCGCATGTAGTCCGCGGCCGAGACCGCTTCGATCTCTTTTCGCAGCCGGTTGAGGGTGTAGCGGTGAATCCGCGCGAGCAGTCCGCGCTCACACCATTCGACAGCGGCCGAGCTCGACGTGAAGGAACCGCGTAGGACGAAGCCTTCTCCTTCGAGCGCGACGAGGGCAGCGTCGACCAAGCCCGATTCCAAGTCGAGCAGCCCCACGAGCTGGCTGGCCGTCATCGGACCACAACCTTGCAATCGGCCTCGCACGATTTCTCGCACGGCGTCTTCTCGGGACCAGCGCTCGTCGCGGTGGCGCTTCGGGACCTCGACTTTCGTTTCGGTTTGTCCACCGGCCCAGGCGGCTTCCAGCAGCGGGACGCGCTCGGCGGCGGTCCAGAGCGCTCCGCGGTCGGTCAAAAAACGAGTGGCTCGGCCGGCTTCGACGAGCCCGCGTAGCCAGCCCAGCCACTCGCCGCGCGCGGCTTCCTCTTCGGTGAAGCAGTGGTGCAGCAAAAGGGCATCGTGCATTTCCTCGGAGTCGCGAGGCTCGGGCCATGCCTCGCCGCGCACGCGCTCGATGGCTGCAGCGTCGAGGGCGCCCAGGTCTGAAGCCAGACTGGGGTCGAGCCATCGGCGCGACATCACCGCTTGTGTTCGACGCTCTTCGAGCGGTGCATCATCGAGGAATGCATACGGCTTCGCGTTCAGAATCTCCTGGGCGAGCGGCGATGGTTCGGTGAGATCTCGCGCCACCAGCGTCAGCTCGCCGGCTTGCAAACGCTGGAGGAGCGCTTCGAGCCGTTCGATGTCCATGGCCTCGTGAAGGCAGTCTTCGATCGTCTGGTGCACTAGGGGATGGTCCGGAACCTCGCGGTCACCTGCGACGTTTTCTAAACAGGCCACCTGATCGGGGAAGCAAAGCCCGAGCAGATCGTCCGCCTGCATGCGCTGAAACGGCGGCGGCACCTTCTTGCCACCACGAAATCGAGAGACCGCGAGCGCCCGGGTCACGTTCCATCGCCAGCGGGTTTGAAACATCGGAGCGTCGAGCAGGGCTTGGACCAACACTTCGCGGACGTTTTCCGCGCGCAAGAACTTGAAAACGTCCTCGAGCGGAAAGCTATGCGTGGGGCCCAGCGAAAGCACAATCGCGTCTTCGGTCGCAGCGGCCTGAAGCTCGACGTTGAAGCTTCGACAAAATCGCTTGCGGAGCCCCAAGCCCCAGGCGCGATTGACTCGGCTGCCGTATGGCGAATGAACGACCAAGTGCATTGCACCGGTTTCGTCGAAGAAACGCTCGAGGACGACCGTTTCGCGCGTCGGCATGGTGCCCAATGCGATTCGAGAAGCGACCAGATACTCCGCAACTTGCTGCGCCGCGAGCTTGCCGATCCCGGTTTCGAGCTGCAGCCAGTCGCCAACGTGTTCGAGGTCTCGATGCCGTTCGTCGACGCCCTCGCGAATGGCGTTGACCGAGCTCGAGAGGAGATCGGCGCGCGAAGGCGCCTCGCCGAACCAGAACGGAAGCATCGGAGGCTGGCCCTTGGCGTCGGCGACCCGCAGGACGCCTGGCTCGACTCGAAGAATCCGGTACGAGACGTTGCCGAGCTGGAAAATGTCCCCAGCCATGCTCTCGATGGCGAAGTCCTCGTTGACCGAACCGACCCGAAGGCCCTCCGGTTCGAGACGCACCTCGTAGTCGAAGTTGTCGGGGATGGCGCCGCCGTTGGTGATGGCGGTCAGGCGCGCGCTTCGCCTCGGACGAATCAGCCGATTGACCTCGTCGTGATGCAAGAACGCGCCGCGCCTGCCGCGGCTCGTTGCAAAGCCCTCCGAGAGCACGTTCAGGACCTTGCCAAACGTTTCCTTACTCAGCCCCCGGTAGGGCCAGGCTCGCCGGACCAAGGCCAAGAGCGCATCTTCGCTCCACTCTTCGCTGGCCGCCGCCGAGGCGACCATTTGCTGTGCAAGGATGTCGAGCGGCCCTTCCGGGATTTCGATCCGGTCGAGCTCGCCGCGCTGGACGCAGCGCATCAGGGCGGCGCATTCGACGAGGTCGTCGCGGCTCATTGGAAAGAGCCTCCCTTTGGGCGTGCCCCCGTGCCAATGACCCGACCGCCCGACCCGCTGCAAGAAGGTCGCCACAGAGTGCGGCGAGCCGAGCTGGCAGACCAGGTCGATATCCCCGACGTCGATCCCGAGCTCGAGCGACGCGGTCGCCACCACCGCGCGCAGCTCGCCCGACTTCAAGCGCCGCTCGGCATCGAGCCGGTGCGCTCGCGCGAGGCTGCCATGATGCGAGGTGATCGCTTCCTCGCCGATGAGCTCACTCAGGTGCCGTGTCACACGCTCCGCAAGACGCCGCGTGTTGACGAAAATCAATGTGGTTTGGTGAGCTTCGATCAGCGCTGCCAGCCTGGCGTGGATTTCCTCCCAGACTTCTCGAGACATGACCGTTTCGAGCGGCGAGCCTGGAAGCTCTACGCCGAGATCCATCTCGCGCTGGTGCCCGACGTCGACGATTTGGCAGCTGGGGCCGGCGTCGCTACCTGAGCCGCGCGCGCCCACCAGGAAGCGTGCCACGTCTTCGATTGGGTTCTGCGTCGCCGACAGGCCGATTCGCGTAATTTCCCGCCCGACCAGCGCTTCGAGCCGTTCGAGCGACAGGGCCAAGTGGGCGCCACGCTTGTTGGTCACGACCGCGTGAATCTCATCGACGATGACGGTGCGTACGCTCGAGAGCATCCGCCTCCCACCTTCGCTGGTCAGCAAGATGTAGAGCGACTCCGGGGTGGTGACGAAGATGTGTGGCGGCTTCTTCACCATCTTCGTTCGCATGTGCGAAGGGGTGTCGCCGGTCCGTACGGCCGTTCGGATCTCGACATCGTCGTAGCCGAGCTCCGCGAGCGTTCCCCGGAT
>CAMYMX010000077.1 GCA_947259605.1 uncultured Polyangiaceae bacterium
CGTGAGCAGCCAGTCGCGGCTCGTATCCTGCCTGGAGATGAGCGCGAGGGCGAGAGCGTCGACGTTGTGTACGGTGCCGATCGGCAAACTCAGTGCGAGGGCGACACGCGCGCGGATGGATTGGCCGCCGAGGGCACGCTGGGAGCCGAGCGCCAGCTGTGTCGCCACGGCTACGAAGGTCGCTGCGTCGCCGCTCCGAAGCCGTTTGAGCACCATCCGCCCCAGCTGGCGTTTGATCGAGCTCGGAGGAAGGGCCGCCGCGACTTCGTAGAGCGCGGCTGCCGCCGCTGGACCCGACAGCCAGTCGAGCTTGTCAACCAGCCCTCCTTCGACCGCGACCCGCAAGCTTTCGAGCAAGATATCGGGATCGAGGCCCTCGAGCGGTAAGGGTCGGCGCTCGTCGATGACCGCGCGTGCAAGCGTCGCCATACCCTGACGCCATGCCGCTTCGCGCTGTTCAGCGCTGTTCAGTCGGTGCAAGGCCGTCAGGCCTTCGAGGCGCTCCCGGGTCGCAGCACGCATCCGTCCTCATTCTAGCCTGCCGATCGCCTCTCGGAAAGCGCGGTTGACAAGGATGCGGCAAACCTCTAGCTCGGAGAGGGGTGCTCCAACTTTCCTTCGAGTTTGCCGGTGAGTCGCCGACGATCGTGGAGCGCGGCGTCACCAACCGTCGCCAGGACGATCTGGACCGGGCCTATGCCCGCGCGTCCGACTGGAGCCGGGCGCTCGCGACACGCCTGGGTCAACCGATTCGACTCATCGTCACCGACAATCGAAGCACGATGCTGGTTGCTCGGCCCAAAGGCGGACGCCTCGAGCTGCGCCTGCACCACATGTTCCTGACGGCCGACGAGAATATCCTCGACGCGATAGGCGACTATCTGAGCGGCAACACCCCGCACGCGGCGGCCACCATCGACCAATTCGTCGAAGAGCATCGAAGCCGTTTCGTTGCCCCAGGCCCCACGCAGGAGGCCTTGCGTGCCGACGGCCGGTACCACGATCTTCGCTCGATCGCGGACGACCTCGGCAGCCGGCACTTTGGCGCAGACGTCGATGTCCGAATCACCTGGGGAAGGCGCGTTCGGCCCAAACGCCGGCAGCGCTCGCTTCAGCTCGGAACGTACCTCCCCGAAGAGCGGCTGATCCGAATTCATCCGGTGCTCGACCAGGCCTGGGTCCCGCAGTTCTTCCTCGAAGCCGTGGTGTTTCACGAGATGCTGCACCACGACATGCCCGCGGTCTTGCAAAACGGGCGCCGCCACTATCACACCCGCGCATTTCGAAAGCGGGAGCGCAGCTTCGAGTACCACTCCGCGGCGCAGAAGTGGGAAAAAGAAAACCTCTGGCGCCTTCTGCGAGGCAAGTAGCCTCCATCTGATTCATGGCACGCCGGCGAAAAATCCGTTCCTCGATCTCGATTCCCATCACCTTGGGCGCAATCACCGTTCTGCTGAGCCTGGCGCTGCTGGTGGGTTGGTCGTTCCTCCTCGCCCAAAAGATCGCCCGGTCTGCGGATATTGCGGGCGACGTCTGGCTTCTGGTGCTCGGAGCGCTCTCTTTTGTGCTCATCATCGTGGTGTTGGTGTTGTTCGTGATTTCCTTGGCTCGGGGAATCATCGAAGTGCGCAAGCAAGACACGTTCATCGACTCTGTCACCCACGAGCTCAAGAGCCCGCTCGCGTCGCTCCAGCTCTGCCTCGAAACCCTAGGGCGCGAAGGGCTCGAAAACGACGCCAGGGAAAAGCTAAGGCACATGATGCTTCAAGACGTCGACCGCCTGCGCGCCTTCATCGACGACGTGCTCGAGGCGAACCGTCTATCCTACGCGCGACCCGGTATGCTCAATCTCAGCGACGTACCCCTGTCAGAGCTAGCCGAAGAGTGCGCCGGAGCGGTTCGTAGCAGGCACGAGCTCGGGCCGGACGAGATTCGCGTTCGCGTCGATTCAGACCTCGTCGTCACTACCGATCGCGCGGCGCTCGAGATCGTCGTGAACAATCTCATCGACAACGCAGCGAAGTATTCCGAGCGGCCAGCGCGGGTCGAGATCTCGGCGCACAGGGATTTCGAGAACAGGGTACTGATCGAGGTGAGCGACACCGGGATCGGCATCGACCAGAAGAATCTCAAGCGGGTTTTTCAAAGGTTTTATCGCGCGGAGGATCAGGAGGTGCGCCAACGCCGTGGCACCGGTCTCGGGCTCTTCGTCGTCTGGGCCCTGGTGAAGCAGCTCGGCGGCGATGTACAAGCGTTTTCCAAGGGCCGAGGACAGGGCACCACGATGCGTGTCGAGCTGCCTATGGCCCCTGCGGTGAGCGCATGATGCCCAGCAACGAAGCGCAGAAGCTCCTCATCGTGGAGGACGAAGAGCACTTGGCCGCCGGTCTCAAGCTGAATCTCGAGCTCGAGGGCTATCGAGTCGACGTCGCGGCCAATGCCAAGGAGGCGGGCCAGCGCCTCTTAGACCCGAACGGCTACGACGCGATCGTCTTGGACGTCATGTTGCCCGACGTCAACGGCTTCGAGCTCTGCAAGAGGTTCCGGGAAGCGGGGAATTTCGTGCCCGTCATCATGCTGACTGCGCGCTCGTCCCCCGAAGACCGAGTCCTTGGTCTAGAGGCCGGCGCGGATGACTACATGGTCAAACCCTTCGAGCTCGGCGAGCTGCTTGCTAGGGTGCGGTCGGTGCTCCGGCGCCAACGTTGGGAGCAAGTCTCGGGCAGCAACGCCAAAGCCAGCACCCTGTCGTTTGGCAGCGCTCAAATCAACTTCGACACCCACGAAGTGCAAGTCGCTGGCCAACATGTTCAGCTCACACAGTTGGAGCTCGACCTGCTTCGTTACTTCGCGAAAAACGCGGGTCGTGTTCTGAGTCGCACCGAGCTTCTCGAACGGGTTTGGAAGCTTCGCAATTACGGCAACACCCGTACGGTCGACAACTTCATCTCCCGCCTCCGCCGACGGTTCGAAGAGAACCCGAGCTCCCCGACCCACTTCCTCTCCGTCCGAGGCGCCGGCTACAAATTCATCGCTTAGGAAGGAAAACAGCCCGCTTTGCCGGCCGTTCGCCCCCTGAAGAAGGGGGGCCTCATCATTTACAGAACTATGACAAATCGAGGATGAACGGTGACGGTGTCTTTTGAGGGTCTGGGATAGTCTCGCAAGCATGAAGATGAACGTTGCGGAGGCGGAGCCTCCCGAGCGCTCGTTGAGCCGCTGCGAGCAGTGGCGAAGGGCTACGATATTCGTGCTTTCGCATCTTGCGGTGCTAGGCGCGTTCTGGTCGGGCGTGACTTGGCAGGCGGTGGTCCTTTGCTTCGTGCTCCTGGTCGTTCGTGTCTGGGGCATCACCGCGGGCTATCATCGCTACTTCGCTCACCGGACCTACAGGACCAGTCGCGTGTTTCAGTTTTTTCTCGCGGTTCTCGCGCAGAGCAGTTCTCAAAAAGGCGTCCTCTGGTGGGCGGCTCATCATCGGGTTCATCACAAGCTCTCCGACAAGGACGGCGACGTTCACTCACCGGTACAGAACAGCTTCTTCTACGCGCACGTCGGATGGATCTTCGACGACAATGAAGAGACTCGTTGGGACAAGATACGCGACTTCGCGAAATACCGGGAGCTTCGCTGGCTCAATCGGTATTGGGCCGTCCCTCCGACTCTCCTTGCTCTGGCTTGTCTTTTGATCGCCGGTTGGCCCGGCCTGTTCATTGGCTTCTTCTTGAGCACCGTGCTCCTCTGGCACAACACATTCCTAATCAATTCGGTCACACACGTCTGGGGCAAAAAGCGTTTCGACACGAACGATGAGAGCCGCAACAACATGGTGACCGCCTTGCTGACCCTCGGAGAGGGCTGGCACAACAACCACCACCACTACCAGTCTTCCTGCCGCAACGGCTTCTACTGGTGGGAAATCGACGTGACCTATTACGTGCTCAAGGCACTGAGCTGGGTAGGCCTGGTTTGGGACATTCGCGATGTCCCCGCGCGTGTTCTCGAAGAGGGGCGACGCCGCGACGCAGGCGAGATGGACCAGGAGCAAATCCCCGGCGAACGCCCGAAGAAACTCTCCTTAGCCGCCTAGTCCAAAGCGAGCTGGCGGAGCTTCACGGGTTTGGCTACAACCACCAACGTAGGATGTGCGCCCACCATGGGGCGGGTTTCTTGCGGGGTTCCCAAGTATGTTCGCTGGGGTGCATGTGTAGGTCTCCGTCGGGCTACCGAATACCGTTCAGCGAGTATACAGGTGTATGCTCCGTTTCGAAATTGTTTCGCAAATTTCATAAACACTGAAGATCAAAAGAGATTTCCGCAGACTTTCGCCGATCAGGAGCTCCGCCCATGCCTCAACCCCGCGTCGTTTCTCCATCCGCTGAGCAACAGGATGACCCGGCATTCAACGTGGCCCGCGCCCTGAGCGCCCATTTCGAGGCGGGATCGACCAAGTCGCTCTCCTGGCGTTTCTCCCAACTCGACGCGCTCGAGCATTTCTTGATGGAACGGGAGCAAGACATACTCGAGGCGCTGCATGCCGACCTCCGCAAGCCGGCGGTGGAGGCGTTTTCCTCGGAAATCGGTTTTGCAATTTCGGAGCTTCGTCTGGCACGCAAGAACCTCGCCCGATGGATGAAGCCCGAGCGGGTTCGGACCCCTTGGTTCGCCATGCCGGGCCGAAGCTACATTTACAGAGAGCCGCTCGGTGTATCGCTCATCATCGCGGCTTGGAACTATCCGTTCAATCTGATCGTCCTGCCACTCATCGGCGCCATAGCAGCGGGGAACTGTGCGGCGCTCAAGCCGTCGGAGCTTGCTCCTCACGTGTCGGCGCTGCTCGCCAAGTGGTTCCCCAAGTATTTCGATACCAAAGCGATTCGCGTCGTCGAAGGGGGGCCCACGGAAACGACAGCGTTGTTGCAGCAGAACTGGGACCACATTTTCTACACCGGCAACGGGAGGGTGGGTCGGATTGTCATGGAGGCGGCCGCTCAGCATCTGACTCCCGTCACTCTCGAGCTTGGTGGCAAAAGCCCTTGCATCGTCGACGAGAGCGCTGACTTAGACACGACGGCCAAGAGGATCGTGTACGGCAAGTTCTTCAACGCCGGTCAGACTTGCGTCGCACCGGACTATGTCCTGGTTCACGATCGGGTTCACGACGCGCTCGTCAATCGGATGGTCTCGACGATTCGCGAATTCTACGGAGACGATCCCAAACAGAGCGCCGACTTTGGACGCATCGTCAACGAGCGGCACCACGTCCGCCTGAGCCGCTTTCTCGAAGGCGCAGACATCGTCACCGGCGGAGAGACGGATCCATCGGAACGCTATATCGCCCCCACGATTCTAAAAAACGTCAACGAAGACGATGCGCTGATGCAGGAGGAGATTTTCGGCCCCATCCTCCCGGTGATCTCCTTCTCGAGCGTCGACTCGGCAATCGGCTTCGTCAATCGCCAAGCCAAGCCACTCGCCCTTTACCTCTTTTCACGTCAGCGGGAGGTGCAAGACCGTGTCCTCGCTGGCACGAGCGCCGGTGGAACCGCCATCAATCACGTTTGGCTTCATTTTGGCGTTCCGCAGCTGCCATTTGGGGGCGTGGGCGAGAGCGGAATGGGCGCCTACCACGGTCGCCATTCGTTCGAGACCTTCTCACATCGCCGTTCGGTTCTGAAAAAACCCACGCTCCCGGACCCCCCGCTCATCTTCCCACCGTACACCACCCGAACGATGCGCTGGCTCAAGAAGCTGTTCTAGAGATTGTCAGTGCGAAGTGCGGCGACTTCGGCCTCGACGTGACGCTTGAAGTAGAACGGAATCCGAAGCAGGTCCTTCCGAACTGCCGGGCGAATGATCGACACGAAGACACCATCGCCGATGTCGACGAGCGCACCGAAGGACACCAGCGTTTGATTTCCCTTGTAGGGACGAACTCGCATGAAGCCCCAGCCGGCCCGGATGTCATGCGCCTGCGAATGATCGACTCGAAAGACCATCGACCGCCGATCGGCTTCGAGTGTCGTCTGCAGCACGTATCGAACGTCGATGGGGCCCCACTCCTGGCGAATCGCCAAGTCGGCTTCTTCTCCAGCGCGATGCTTGATGTCGCTCTCTGTCACCAGGGGGATGAAATTTTTGTAGCCCGTCAGATTCGACAGAGCCTGCCAGGCGACGTCGACCGGCACGTCCATGATTTGCCAACTCTGTCCGCCAATGAGCTTGTAGGCGCCTCGCTGCTCGTTCTTGTGCTTCATGACGAGCTCGCCCGCAGCAAGGAGCTTCTTGTCTTCGGTGGTGAGTTGATCGTTGCTGGAGAGGGATCGGGAGGGTGTCGCGAAAGACACGACGACGACGGAAAGCATCGCGAGAGAAGCAGTCAAAATTGACCAGCGGCTGCGTTCCTGTCTATCTCTGGAGTTATTCATGCGGGCAGTCCTCTTCGGTTTGGTCATCATCCTCGTTTTCGCGGCCACACGAGCCGGCGCTCTTGCCAATGACGATCCCGCTCCGAACCTCATTCAAGAAATTTCGTTGAATATTACACCAGGCGCGGCGGTCGAGGTAGCCGCCGGCACCAAAGCGAGCGGGCTTCCTCTGTGGACGTCGATTCTGCCCCCGCTTCTCGCGATCCTTCTCGCGTTGCTGTTTCGCCACGTGCTCGTGGCTTTGGTTTCCGGGGTTTGGCTCGGTGCGTTTCTGATCTCGGACTTGTCGTTCGTCACTTCGTTCGCCCGCTTGCTCGACACCCACATCGTCAACGCGATTGCCGATCGCGGACACGCTTCCATTCTCGTCTTCAGTTTGCTCCTCGGGGGGATGCTCGGCCTGATGACACAGAGCGGCGGGGCCAAGGGCCTTGCCTCTTGGGTGGGTACCGATGCAACGAGCCGCCGCCGCGGACAGCTCACGACCTGGTTCCTCGGGCTGCTCGTGTTCTTCGATGACTACGCCAATTCCCTC
The DNA here is from genome assembly GCA_947259605.1 of uncultured Polyangiaceae bacterium. GTDB lineage: Bacteria > Myxococcota_A > Polyangia > Polyangiales > Houyiibacteriaceae > SG8-38. The sequence continues at coordinate 6,964 of CAMYMX010000077.1, forward strand.
TTGGTGGGTTCCTCGATGCGACCGGTCACCGACCGCCTTCGGATCAGCCGCGAGAAGCTTGCATTCCTCGTGGACGCGACCGCGGCGCCCGTCGCAAGCCTCGCGCTGATCTCGTCGTGGATTGGAGTTGAGGTCGGCTACATTGCGGACCAGTTTACCCATCTGGGGATTGATCGTGACGCCTACCTGACGTTCATCGAAACCATTCCCTTTCGGTTCTATCCGATTCTCATGTTGGTCTTCGTCGCCTGGGTTTCGCTGCGGGGCCGTGACTTCGGACCGATGCTTCGAGCGGAGCGGCGCGCGCTTCACGAGGGTTTGCCCTCGCGGCCCGGGGCACAGCCGGCTTCGGACTTCCACGAGGAGGCGGTCCCCGAGCACGTCCTCGGCCGTCCGATCAACGCGCTGATTCCGGTCGCCGTGGTGGTTCTCGTGGCCGCGATTGGAATCTACGTCGATGGACGGGCGAAAGTCCTGTCGGCAGGGATGGACGTTTCGCTCCGTGCGATCGTCGGCGAGGCCAGTTCCAGCGCCGCGATCCTCTGGGGGACCGGGGCAGGCTGCGTGGCCGCTTTCGCCCTCTCGGTAGGCAGCGGCGCGCTCTCGTTCGCTTCGTCGATCGACGCCTGGATGTCGGGAATGCGCTCCATGCTCTTTGCCGCAGTCATCTTGGTCTTGGCCTGGGCACTCGGCGGCGTCTGCCGCGACCTCGACACCGCGTCGTTCTTGATCGGTGCGGTCGGCGATTGGATCGCACCGGCCTGGATTCCGACGACGGTGTTCGTGATGGCGGCTTTGGTGAGCTTCGCGACGGGTACGTCTTGGGGCACGATGGCGATCCTGTTCCCTCTCGTCGTCCCCCTCGCGCACGAGATCGCGCCAGGCAACGAGACCATCCTTCTCGGCACGGTGTCTTCGATTCTAGCGGGCTCCGTCTGGGGCGATCACTGTTCGCCGATCTCGGACACGACGGTTCTCAGCTCCATGGCAACCAGCTGCGACCATATGGATCACGTTCGAACACAGCTTCCCTATGCGCTTCTCGTGGGAGCGGTGAGCGTGCTTTGCGCGGAGCTGCCCGTCGCCGCGGGCTGGTACGGCCCGTGGGTCGGCCTCCTCGTCGGTGCGCTGGTGATGGTCGCGGCGTTCGAATCACTCAGTAAGCCCGTGCGGCGGTAAGCGCTCCGTAGCGATTTCGCCTGCGGCGAGCGCGTCGCGAAGGAGCCTCTTCAGGGTCTTGCCGCTCGCTCCCCGGGGAAGCTCTTTCACGAACGCGTACCGACGGGGGAGCTTGTAAGGCGCTAACCGCTCTCGCACCCAGGTGTCGAGGTCGCAGGCGGTGACCTCGCGGCTCGTGGCGACGACGGCAACGACTTCTTCGCCGTAGTACTCGTCTGCTTGTCCGACGACCGCCGCGTCTTTCACTGCACCGTGATCAGCGAGAACAGCCTCAATCTCGGACGGGTAGATGCTCGCTCCACCGCGAAGAATGAGGTCCTTGCTTCGATCGACGATGGTGAGCCGGCCCTCGCCGTCGACGAAACCGATGTCACCCGTGTGAAGCCAGCCGCCGCGCATGACGTGGGCGGTGGCCAGCTTGTCGTCGAGGTAACCGGACATGAGGTTCTGACCCCGAACCAGCACTTCACCGCGCTCCCCTCTCGGCACCTCGGCGCTGTGCTCGTTCGCAATACGGAGCTCGACCCCGGCGATTGGTTTCCCGGAGGACCCCGCGACGGCCTCGTCGGGCGGTGCGTTGATCGCGGTCAGGTTGGCTTCGGTGAGCCCGTACGCTTGACGAACGGGGGCTCCCAGACGCTCTTCGGCACGAAGCCGCACATCCTCGGCGAGCGGCGCACCTGCGCTCATGGACCAACGAAGTGCAGGCGGTGCCGTAAGGGTGGGTTCGTTCGCCCAGGCGACGAACATCGTGGGGACGCCGGGGATCCAGGTGATGCGATGGGCCGTGCAGAGCTCGAGCGTGCGGGTCGGGGAAAACTTGGGGATGAAGATCGTCCTTGCGCCAGCGTAGAACGGGACGAGCAGTGTCGTACGAATGCCGTAGGAGTGCGTGAGGGGCAGGGTGCCGAGGATTCGGTCGTCTTCTCCAAGATGCAATGTCTGCTCGACGAGCGCCTGACTGTGCGCAGCAAGTGAGCGGTGGCTGATACACACCGCTTTTGCGGCGCCGGTCGTTCCCGAGGTGTAGAGCAGCATGGCCAGCGAGTCGGGCGTTACTGTGCAGGGAGCAGCCTCGCCCTCGAATCCATCGAGCAGGTCATGGACCAGCAGGATCTCGGTCGGCGTGCCTGCGCGCGCTTTGCTGGCTTTCGCGACCTGGGCACGCCCTGCGTCGGTAAGCAGGGCCCTGCAGCTCGCGTGCTCGAGCCGGAACGCGATCTCGTGAGCGGTCGACGAGACGGGGATAGGGAGCGTCGTACATCCGGCGTAGACGGTCCCAAACCAAGCGGCTACGAAATCCAGCCCATTCGCCGTGCAGATCGCCACGCGATCGCCAGGGCGGAGGCCCCTGTCCATCAGCTGGGCGGCGACGCCGGACGCCTGCCGGCCCAACTCCGCGTAGCTGACGGCGAGGTCATCGCGGCCCGTATCGATGATGGCCGTGCGATCTGGGTCACACCGAGCCCAGCGATGCAGGAATGCGCCGACGTTTGCGGTCATCGGAGAGACGCTAGCATGAGGGCTGGGCCTGGACGGTGGCCGGCGTCGCGTTAGGCTTCGCCCCATGCGCAAAGCCAGAGCGATTCGAATTCGTGAGCCCGGCGGGCCAGAGGTGCTCGAGGTCGGCGAGATCGAGCTGCCCGCGCCCGGGCCGTCGCAAGTGATGGTCGAGGTGGCCGCCGCGGGCCTCAACCGTGCAGATTGCCTGCAGCGGCGTGGACTTTACCCGGCGCCTCCCGGGGTGCCGGCCGACGTGCCCGGCCTCGAGTTTGCAGGTGTGGTCGAATCGGTCGGCGACGAGGTGAGCGATTGGAAGCCCGGCGATCGGGTGATGGGCATCGTAGGGGGCGGCTCGATGGCAACGCGGCTTCTGACCGAAGGGGCCGAGCTCATGCTCGTTCCCGCCGAGCTCTCGTTGGAAGAAGCAGCTGCGGTTCCCGAAGCCTTCCTGACGGCATACGATGCCATCGTTTTGCAGGGAGGCCTCGACGCGGGACAGACGGTGCTCCTGCACGCGGTCGCCAGTGGCGTGGGCACAGCGGGGATTCAGATCGCCAGCGCGATCGGCGCCTCGTCGGTTGGCACATCGCGAAGTGCACACAAGCTTCC
>CAMYMX010000078.1 GCA_947259605.1 uncultured Polyangiaceae bacterium
CAAGGAGCCCATCGCCGGCAAAGGAGAACGCCCTCTGCGCGTCGCCACCAAGTTCCCGCACATCGCCGAGCAATACTTCCGAGCCAAGGGCACGCCGGTCGAGCTGATCTTCTGCCAGGGCTCGGTCGAGCTCGGTCCCTTGACCGGTCTCGCCGACGTCATCGTCGACCTCGTCGAAACCGGCGAAACCCTTCGCCAGAACGGGCTCGTCCCCCTCGAGAAAATCGCGGACATCAGCTCGGTCGTGATCGCCAATCGCGCGGCACTGAAGCTTCGTCGAAGCAAGATCCAGCCGATCCTCGACGCCCTTCGCGGCTAGGCCGAACGATGCTCCGTCTACGCACAGCAACCGACCCATCCTGGATCGCCCTGGTGCTAGGCGATTTCGATAGCTTCCTCGTCGACCATGCCGCCTGTGAGCGAAAAGCCTCGGCGACGGCACTCAAGCTGGTGTCGCACTATTCGGATCGTACCCTGCTCGTGCGCGAGTTGATTCCGTTCGCACAGGAAGAGCTCGAGCACTACGCGCAGGTGATGAAGATCATTCTCGACCGGGGTCTATCGACGCGGGCCGACGAAAAGGACCCGTACGTCGGCGCGCTGATGGGGCTGATCAACCGCGGTCCGGAGAAGTACTTTCTCGATCGATTGCTCGTGCTCGGTGTCGTCGAAGCGCGGGGCTGCGAGCGCTTTGGCATGCTCGCCGACGCTCTCCACCCGGGGCCGCTAAAGGACTTCTACGCGGACATCACGCGTTCGGAGGCCCGGCATCACGGCTTGTTCGTGCGTCTGGCGCGCGAATACTTTGCCGCGGAAGGCGTCCAGGCGCGGCTGGACGAGTTGCTCGACGCGGAGGCCGGGATCATCGAGCGCCTTCCTTTGCGCGCGGCTGTTCACTGACCTCGCTTTCGAGTACACCCGGCCTCATGTGTAGGACCTCTGTGTTCGGGACCGCCTGTCTTGCGTGCGTCTTGCTGCTCGCTTCTTGCAGCAGCGATGGCGGGGCCAGCGCGACCGGCCCAGATGGCGGGGTCAGCGCCCCCGACTACGACGCGGCCGGACCTGCTGCGGTGGGCGTGGTGACCGCGGCGGTGACCGACGGTGCCCTAGGCTTGCGTCGCCAAGACCACGGCCGCTAGTCGAGACGCAGCAGCGAGCACAGGCGAGTACCCGCTCGTTCTCTACTCGCACTGCTACACTTGCACCCGATGGGCTGCGCATGCCGTCATGGAACGCTTGGCGTGTCATGGCTTCATCGTCGTCGCCCCGGATCACGTTGGCGACACGCTCTTCGATCGCCTCGATGGCACCGAGTCTCTGCTCAACAACGAGCTCGTCGATGTCTGGTAGGCCGACATTCGCTTCCTGCTCGACCGCATCCTCGCCGGCGACGTCTTGCCCGATGGCATCACCAGCAACGCGGCCCGGGTGGGGATGCTCGGCCATAGCATCGGCTCGGTCACCGCCGGAAGAGTGGCCGAGAACGATGACCGAATTTCGGCCGTCGTCGGTCTCGCTGCGTCAATGGAAGATATCCTCTATGGCGAGGTTTCCGTGGAGGCGATCGAGGTTCCGTTGGGCCTTCTCGTCGCCACCGAGGACAATTCGATCACCGAGGCCGGCAACTTTTTGATTCGAGAGAATTTTTCGAAGGCGAATACGCCGGCGTACAAAATCGAGCTCGTCGATGCCGGCCACTGGTCCGTCACCAACATCGCCGGACTCGATTTGAGGTTCGCGAGTACCTAAACCCGCTTTCGGTACATGACGCGGATCTCTCGGAAACCAAGTGCATCATGGGCGCGTCTCGCCCCTTCGTTTGCCGACCAGGTCGCCGACTCGATCACCTCACAGCCAGCTGCTGCGAAACGTTGTTCGAGCTCGCGCAACAAGCACGCGCCCACTCCGGAGCCCCTCGACTCCTGCACGACGTACCAATCCTCGACGACGCCCCTGAGTGGCAACACGCGCTTTGGCTCCAGGTTGACTCGCCCGGTGATGTATCCCACGGCGACGCCCTGGGACTCCGCCAACAGGACGTGGCTGCGCGGGTCGTCTAGGAGCGCCTGCAGGTCGTCGCTGAGAATGCGCTCGTAGTCCCGATACTCGATGAGCGGGAGGTCTTGCTCAGCCACGACCTCGTCGCGGTGGGCTTGATAGAGGTTGCTGTGAAAGCTCAGCAGCACTTGACGGTCGGCATCATCCGCCTCGCGCACTTCGAACGTCGGGACCATGAGCCTGAACCTAAGCGGTTCGGCGGGCGAGCGGTAGCGGCTAGCGCACGCGGATCGAATGCCGGATCCGACCGAAGGTTTTTCGACCGATCCCCGGGACCCGAATGATGTCCTCGATGCGACGAAAACGTCGCTTTTCGCGCTCGGCGACGATCGCCTCGGCGCGGCTTGGGCCGATGCCCGGGAGCTTCACCAGCTCCTCGGGCGGGGCCTCGTTGATGTTGATACGTGGGTCTTGTTCGACGCTTGGCGGACCCTGATCAGGGGGGCCGGCGCCGCCGTCGACCGCTCCGGCTGGCGCCGCCTGAAGCGCGCTCATCGCGAGCAGATGAACGAACAGCCGCTTCATCAGGCTGCCTGGTCACGCGAGGCTCCCTCGCGGGCCTCTCTCGGCTGGTAGTCTCGAATCTGCAGCTCGCCGTTGACCGGCATCGCATCGAGCCGAACGTTGAGACTTCCGTCACGATTGACGAAGGCCGCACCCACGCGCACCCAGAATTTTCGACCGTCCTTGTTTCGCTCCACGACCGTGTAGGCAATCTTCACTTTGTTTTCTTCGAGCATCTTTCCTCCTGCTTGAAACGAGAGTCGGCTTCGATGCACAAGCAGTGCCAGTGGTCGCTCGAGTCATTCCGCGTAGCTACGCGGTGTGATTTGGCGAATCGGCGGTATGGCGACGGCGGCCGCCGGCGGTTCGCCGTTGCGGTTCAGTTTGTTGGCTGCAGAAGTTCCTGTCAGTATCTCGCCGACCAGGGGGCAGAAGGAGCCAGATGAAGATTTCACTTTCTGAGGGTACTTGGGACAAATCGACCGCAGACATCGTTGCGCTCGCGGTTCCGTCGGGGAAGACCAAGCTCAACCGTGCCTTGGGGCGCATCGAGGCCGTCACCGGCAGGGGCAGCATCAAGCCCCTAGCTTCGGATGAACGCTTCGCCGGGAAGGTCGCGCAAACCCTCAAAGTCGCGGCCGCCGGCAAGGCGAAGTCTCGCTGGCTCTTGTTGGTCGGCGTTGGGGACGAAGAAGACGCCGGAAAGATCGCTTGGAGCCTCGGGCATTCGCTTGCTTTGGCTGCCCGCGCGCAAAAGACGGGGGCTGTCGAGCTTCCACTCGTCGACGTCGAGACCGTTCGCGCCGCCACGCAGGGCCTCGTTGCCGGGGCCTATCGCTACACCGAGTACAAGAGCGACAAGGAGGCGGCAGCAACGCTCAGCTCCGCCGTGATCGTCGGTGCCCCAAAGGCGCGACGCGGTCTGACCGCCGCCATTCGCGCCGGGCAAGCCGTCGCGGAGAGCGTCAATTTCGCGCGCGACCTCGTCAACCGGCCCCCCAATGACCTCAATCCAGTCACCCTCGCGCGTGCCGCCTCGAGCGAATCACGAAAGCTGGGCTTGTCCTGCCGTGTCTGGAACAAGGCGAGAATCCAGAAAGAGGGCATGAACCTGCTACTGGCGGTCAACAAGGGCAGCGCGATCGAACCTCGGGTGATTCACGTCGTATACAAGCCCGCGCGCCCGAAGAAGAAGGTGGTTTTCGTTGGCAAGGGGCTCACCTTTGATGCCGGTGGCCTCTGCATCAAGCCGGCAGGCGCCATGGTCGACATGAAGTGCGACATGGCCGGTGCCGCGACCACGTTGGGCATCGTGTTTGCCGCAGCGCGACTCAAGCTCCCGGTCGAAGTACACGCCGTCATCGGGTCTACCGAAAACATGACAGGCGCCAAGGCCTACCGACCTGGCGACGTCTACAAGTCGCTCGAAGGCAAGACCGTCGAGGTCATCAACACCGATGCCGAGGGGCGCCTGGTACTTGCCGACGTGCTCACCTGGGCCGTGCGCAAGCTCAAGCCCGATTTCATGATCGACCACGCCACCCTGACCGGCGCGTGCTTGGTAGCACTCGGCCCCTGGCGCGCGGCGCTCTACACCGACGACGACAAGCTCGCGTCAAAGTACCTCGACGCTTCCGAGGGGGAGGGCGAATCGTTCTGGCGTCTGCCGCTCGACTCGGATCTACGCTCGACGCTCAAGAGCCCAATCGCCGACTTGAAACACGTGGGCGGCCGCTTTGGCGGCTCGATCACCGCTGCACTCTTCCTCAAGGAGTTCGTTGGCGACACCACGTGGATGCATCTCGACATCGCCGGTCCCGCCTTCGTGGACCGGCCGCACGGGCGCCTACCCAAAGGAGGAACAGGCTTTGGCGTCGCGACCGGGGTGCGATTCCTCGAGGGGATTCGGTAGGGTCCCGAGCCTAGAGGCGATAGGGGAAAGTGACCTTGAACGATGACTGCTTGAACCGCGGGACGCGTGCTCGTTTCACCGCAGACTCGATGCAGGAGCCGATAGGGGTACCTTTGAAGGGACCCGAAGCGACCTTGGCCCCGCTTGCGCGCCCCGTCTTTCCGCTGAACGTGACGTTGACCGTGGCTGTTCCACCGCTGTCTTTCTTGCACGCCTTCACACCGCCACTCACACCCTGAAGCGCGGTTTTCACATCGTTTCGTGACGGCGCGTCGGGTAGGCTGGAGCTTTCCCGGCTGGAAGAAGTGCTGCTTTGCTTCGGCTTTGTCGGCGATGACGAGCCGCCCACCACCTCGTCCATGAGCGCGTCCAGGTTGCCGCTGCGCTTCTTGGGTGCCGGAGCAGGAGCGGACGCGGAGCTCGTCGTGCGCTTGGGCGTTCGCGCGCGTCGCTGAGTGTCGCTCGCGCTGCGTTTCGTGGCTGCCGGCTCGGGTGCGTCCTCCGGTGCATTGTCCTCGATGGTCGCGGCCTGGACCGGCTCTGCGACATCTGCGGCGGCGGGCGCTCCATTCGGCGGCTTGATCGGCGCCTGCGCAGAGGCGGCCACCGCATCGGGGCCCGGAATCGCGACCGCCGGTGCTGCTTCGGCTTCTGCCGTGATCTCGAGTGCGTCTTCCTCGGAGCCTCCGAGCGCCATCCCGACCCCGACGCCCGCGCCGACAATCGCGATGACCGCGAGTGCGACACCGCCGATCCATAGCCAGCGGTTTCCATAAGGCGCTTCGTCCGGCGCCGGTCCGAGGAGCGGTGCGCCCAGCGCAGCACCGCCACCGGTTCCGATGGCCAGAAGATCATCCACCGCCTGCGAGGGCGCGGCACGGGTTCCCGGCGTCGTGGACTTTGCCAGAGCGCGAATATCGATGAGCCCCGAGCCTTCGCCGGAGGGTGGAGGAGCGCTTTGCGCACCAAGCGACGCACTCGGAGGCTGACTCGCCATGGAGGCCGATTCAGCCGGCGAGCCGCCGCGTGACGCGAGCTGCTGCAGATTGCTCAACGAGAATAGAACCGAATTCTCGTTGCGTTGACCGGTCATGCGCTGAGGTGCGGACCCGCCCATCGCGCCGCCTCCGAGTGAGGCGCCAGCGTCGTGGGTCGCCGTTGCCGACGGTGATGGTTCGACTCCAGCGGGCGTCGGCGTCGGGCTCTCGTCAAAGCCGGCAAACATACTGCTGTTCGTGTCGATCTCGCTCGTGGGCTCGCGGCCATCGTTGCTGCCGAAGAGATCACCACCGGCGCCAAACGCCGCCGTGTCGTCGGTAGCGGCTTGCGGTTTGGCTCGCGACGCGCCGCCGCCAAAGAGCTGCGCGACCTCGGGCACCTCGCTTGCGACCCTCCAGTCGTCGAAACCCTCGCTCCAAACGTACGACTCGAGACTGACGCTGCCCTTCGCAAAGAGCTGACTGAGGTCGATCGGAGCCAAGGGCCCCTTCTGCTCACCGTCGACGACGATGTACCAAGTCGCTTCGCCTCCTTGATCCGATGTCGCGCTCTGTTCGTTGCCAGCGTTCGCGTTGTTTTGATCGCCGCGAACCTCGAGAACCGATGAGCACTTCTTGCATCGAATCTTGAAGATTTTTCCAGCGACCTTTTCGTCGGCGATGGAGTATTTCGCCCCGCAGCTATCGCAAACGATCTTCATCTATTGCCCCCGTCTCCTCTCCCCCCAAGACCACTCGACTGACACTCGAGCTGCTCCGGATCGGAGAATCCCCTTTAGGACCGCGATCATAGCGGTCCTTTCCTATGCCAAGCAAGAAGTCCACCAAGGTTGTTCCCGCGTCATTGGACCCCGGCTCCCTGGAATCCTTGGCCTTTTTTTCAATTCACCGCCACGAGCTCTGCGCCGTCTTGGCCGCAGAAGACATGCGCCGACGCGTGGCGAATCCCACATTCCGGGCAGATCTTGTGCGTGTCGAGCCTTAGGGGAGGCCGGGTCGAGCTGGCGGCGCCGTAGAGCCCGTAGGGCACCAATTCGTCCGCATCCTCGGGGCAATAGCTCGAATCGAATGGATAGCCGCGCCGGCAGGTGGGGCAAATCATCCCCTGGGCGAGCGGCCCCGAGGAGGGGCCTTCCATCAGCGCGGCCCCGTCACGGACACAGAAGCGATTCCGCGTCGGATACTCCGAAAGACACACCGGGCAGCTCTTGGATGGGGTGGACTCGGGCTCTTCCGCCGATTGCGACGCGCGAGCCTGGGGGCTCTCTCCACGCGAGTCAGGATTCCGGCGGGGAGGCGGCTGCCCCGACCGCCTTCGCCGAGCCCGCCAAAGGCCTGCCGGCGCGACCAACGCGACGGCGAGCATCACCAGAGCAGCGACTGACCAGGCCATCTGGGAATTGTGCAGGATAGCCCAAGCGGGACGCCATAAAAACGTCAGTGCCACGCAAAAGCCCGGGACGCTTGGCGACCCGGGCTTCTTCTGTGGAGCGCTACCGCCGAGAGGTTTAGAGCTTTTTGACGGCCTCGGTGAGCGCAGGGACCGTGTCGAATAGATCGGCGACCAGGAAGTAGTCCGCGACCTGGGCGATCGGCGCTTCCTTGTCCTTATTGATCGCGACGATGGTCTTGCTCCCCTTCATCCCAGCCAAGTGCTGGATCGCTCCCGAGATGCCGATGGCAACGTAGAGCTTGGGCGCGACGACCTTACCCGTCTGACCGACCTGGAGCTCCGGGGCCACGTAGCCGGCGTCGCATGCCGCACGCGACGCGCCCATCGCGGCGCCGAGCGCATCGACGAGTGGCTCGATGACGTTGGTGAAGTTCTCCGCGCTCTTGAGCGCACGGCCTCCCGAAACGACGATGTCGGCATCGCCAAGATCGGGTCGTTCGCTCTTGACGACCTCGACCCCAAGGAACTCGACCTTGTCCGCTGCCGGATCGGTCTGCACGGCGATGTCTTCCGAGGGGCTCACACCTCCCGAAGCCGCGGCCGGCTCGAACTCCGACTGGCGAACGGTCACGACCTGCTTGTCGGTCAGAATCTCTACGGTGCCAAACATGTTACCCGCATACATCGGGCGCGTGTACGACAGCTTGCCGCCATCGGTGTGGACTTCCGAGATATCGGATGCGACGCCCGCGCCGAGCTTGGCCGCTACCCGCGGGAGCAAGTCTTTGCCGTACGCGCTCGCACAAGCGACTAGAACGTCGTAGCCCTTGCCCGCGTCGGCGACGGTCGCCGCGTACTTCTCGCAGGTGTAGCCGCCCGCAATCTCTGCCTTGAGGACCTTGCCAGCGCCGTAGCCCGCCAGCTCCTCGGCTGCAGCGCCAGCGCCTTCTCCGATCGAAAGGATGTCGAACGAACCGCCCGTGCCTTCAGCGATCTGCTTTGCGGCGGTGACCGCACAAAGAGTGGTTTTGCGTGCCTTGCCCTCAAGCAACTCCGCAACAACGAGAACATTAGCCATGTCTGATGCTTCCTTTCCGTTTCTCGAGGGTTAGATGACCTTGGCGGTGTTGTGGAGCTTATCGACGAGGTCCGCGACATCTTCGACAAACGTAGTCTCACCGGAGCGCGCCGGCGGCGACTCGAATTTCTTGTAGTTGAGCGATTTCGCGGTGTCGACGCCGAGATCACCGAGCGACATTTGGTCGATCGGCTTTTTCTTCGCCTGCATGATTCCCTTGAGCGAGGCGTAGCGGCCGCCGACCTCTAGCTTCGCGTACTGATGATCATCTGGGGTGACGCCGTTTTGAACCGAGTCCGGCTGAAGGATGCGGTCGGAAGTGGTGATGACTGCAGGGCCGGTGACCTTTACCGTGGCGACGCCCGTATCGAGCTCACGCCGGACTTCGAGTGTCTTCCCGTCGTCACTGGTCTGAATCTTCATTGCAGAGTTGATGACCGGCCAGCCGAGTTTCTCCGCGAGCTCGGTACCGGCTACGTTCGAATCGCCATCGGCCGCCTGCTTACCCATCACGACCAGGTCCGGGCTCTCCTTATCCACGATGGCCTTGAGGATCCCAGACACGACGCCGGCGTCGAGATTGCCCTCGTCCGCTTCGACCAGGATGCCGCGCTCGGCGCCCTTGGCGAGACCCTCACGGATGATCCGCTGAGTGTGCTCGTCGTTCGGGCCAATCGAAACCAGCACGACCTCACCGACGCGCGCGTTTTTCTCGGCGGCGTTTTCGGTCAATCGCAGCGCTGCTTCGAGGCTCCAGTCATCGAACGGATTCATCTTCCATTCGAGGCCTTCCGATGTGACGGCGGTGCCGTCGCTGCTCACCTTGAGCTTGCTTGCGTTGTCCGGATCCGCAACGCGCTTGATGGATACGAGGATCTTCACATTTCCTCCTCAGATCATTGAGCCGTGAAAGGCTGTTAAATGCTGAAAATCGCAGGCGGTCTAGGAGCGTTTTGGAGAGCTGTCAAGGAGCACGGCCCGGCGCCCTGCCGTTCGCGCCTTTCACTCGGCTCAGCTGTGCTAGAAGCGCATCGTGCGCGAGGAGACCAGAGCCACTCGCTACGCGTTGGTGACCGGTGGGAGCAGTGGCATCGGCCTCGAAACGGCGCGCGGCCTGAGCTCGTGCTTCGAAGTCGTGGGAATCGTGGGGCGCAATGCGGAGCGCCTCGCAGCGGCCTCCAAAGAGCTGAGTTCCGGTTCGATCGGTCGCATCGAGACCTTTCAGGCAGATTTCTCTTCGTTGGCAGAAGTGCAGCGATTGGCCTGGGACATCCGGAACCGCTTTGGATTGCTCGATGTCCTCGTCAACAACGCTGGGGTTTGGCACCGAGAGCGCACCGTCAGCAAAGACGGATACGAGGACACCTTCGCGGTCAACCATCTTGCCCATTTCCTCCTCACGAACGAGCTTCAGGATACCCTTCGCGCTAGTGGTCGAGCGCGTGTGGTGAACGTTTCCTCTTCGATGCATGTTCGTCCGAAGTCACTCCAATGGGACGATTTGATGTTCGAGAAGCGCTGGCGGGGATTCCGGGTCTACGCCCACTCGAAACTAGCGAACATCCTTTTCTCGAACGAGCTCGCCAGCCGTTGGAAGGAACTGGGGATCACATCGAACGCGCTCAACCCCGGCAACGTCCGCAGCCGCATCACGCGGAACAATGTGTTCCTCAACGCGCTGCACCGCTCGCCGCTTGCCAGGATGATCGTCATGTCCGAAGCCGAGGGCGCCAAGACGTCGATCTACGTGGCGACGGCGCCTGAGCTCGAGGGCGTCAGCGGACGCTACTTCGACAGAATGCACGAGGTCAGGCCCAGCCGTGCCTCCAGCGATGAAGAAGCTGCGAGGCGGCTCTGGGAGCGCAGCCAAGAGATGATCGACGCCGTGGTCGGTTAGCCGCGCCGGAGCCAAGCGAAACGTTACGACCCCTCAACATTTCCGTGGCGATCCTGATCCACGGGTCTCTTGGGCTAGCGTGGCGGCCGGATGCCGCCGTGCCTGGAGGCCTGTCGCTCGAATGCAGACTGTGCGTCGACCGAGCTTTGCGCGACCGGGCTCTGTGACGCCGTCCTCTACGACAACGACTGTTCGGCGGCGCCGCAGGGCGTTCGGGTTCGACCTGACAACTGACGGTCCGCTAACGCTGACGAAGGCCTTCGAGAAATAGGCTCGCGCAGTGTGTAGCGGCTTTGCGCAGAGCAGGCGGGTCGCCTTCCCCTAGCGCCCAGGTGAGCAAAATCGCATCCAATGCGCCGAACAAGCTTCGCGC
>CAMYMX010000079.1 GCA_947259605.1 uncultured Polyangiaceae bacterium
AGAAGGCTGCGGAGGAAATTGATGACGAGTCCGACCCTAGTCGCACGCAACTGGCGAGAGCTCATTCGCCCGAGAACCGTACCGGTTGATCAGGAATCGCTCAGCGATACCTACGGCAAATTCGTCGTAGAGCCGCTCGAGCGAGGTTTTGGCATCACGCTCGGCAACTCGCTGCGCCGCGTGTTGCTGTCCTCCCTTCAGGGGGCGGCCATCACTGCCGTGAAGATCGACGGCGCGCTACACGAGTTCACCTCGGTTCCGGACGTCGTCGAGGACGTCACCGAGATGGTCCTCAACTTCAAAGAGGTGGTCGTCCGTTCGCACACCGCGCGGACCCAGACGGTCCGCATCGAGAAGGAAGGCCCGGGCGTCGTGACGGCCGGCGACATCCAGGTCAGTGACCAGATCGAGATCCTCAATCCAGATCACAAAATCTGCACGCTGTCCAAGGGCGGCCGCTTCGCAGCCGAGCTCACGATCAACGTTGGCCACGGCTACGTCCCTGCGGATCGCAACAAGACCGCGGGCATTCCGATTGGCACCATCGCCATCGACTCGCTGTTTTCGCCGATTCAAAAAGTGAATTACGCGGTGACCAACGCTCGTGTCGGTCAGATCACCGACTACGACAAGCTCACCCTCGAGCTCTGGACCGACGGCGCGGTGAAACCGGCTGATGCCGTCGCGTACGCCGCAAAAATCCTAAAGGATCAACTCACCATCTTCATCAACTTCGAAGAGCACGATGAGCCCGTCGAAGAGTCGAGCTCCGAGGAGCCGCTCAACGAGAACCTCTTCCGCTCCGTCGACGAGCTCGAGCTCTCGGTTCGCTCCGCGAATTGCCTCCAGAACGCGAACATCAAGCTGATTGGCGAGCTGGTGCAGAAGAGCGAAGGCGAGATGCTCAAGACGAAGAACTTTGGGCGCAAATCGCTCAAGGAAATCAAGGAAATCCTGGCTGACATGGGTCTCTCCCTCGGTATGCAGATCGACCACTGGTCGCAGATGCTCGAGCGCTGGAAGACTCAGCAGGCCAGCCAATAACGTAGTCATAGATGGGTCGCGGGTAGGTCGTCATGAGGCATCAAAAGGCAGGCAGAAAGTTCGGTCGCAACACCAGCCATCGCCGAGCCATGTTCAGAAACATGGCGGGCAATCTGGTATTGCACGAGCAGATCAAGACGACCGATGCAAAGGCCATGGAGCTCCGGCGCATCGCCGAGCGCTTGCTCACCAAGGCCATCCGCCTCGGTGACGACCTCACGGTCGACGTGGCCAAGGTGAAGGACGAGGCCGAGCGCGCGCGCATTCTGTCCCGGCGCCTCCACGCCCGCCGCCAGGTGGCCCGCTTCCTTCCGAAGCAGCTCGTCAAGACCAACCCCGACGGCACCGTCGAAGAGGTGGACCTCATCCATAAGCTTTTCACCGAGCTCGCGCCCCGCTACCTGGAACGAGCCAAGGCTGACAAGGGCGGCGGCTATACCAGAGTCATCAAGGTGAACCGCCGGCGTGGAGACAATGCTCCAATGTCCTTGATCGAGTTTCTCGACTAGTTAGCTCCTAGCGCTCTGACGATCGACTCTTTCCTTGGTTGGGAACCGGAGGATCATGAGGATCCAGGCGACCGCGAAGAACGGCACGACGATGGTCGGTGGCGCTCCGAGGAAGCCGAGGACGAGACCGAAAATCGCTACGCTCTCGGCGAGTGCTAGCGCGACGATGAGGGTCGTCAGGTAGCCGCCGTCGTGCGTCACCGTCGAGGTGTCGCGCGCAGGGCGCCTGCGCAGCATCATCCTCGGTGCCATGAGACTTGCCCCTGCGGTCGTCACGGCCGCGAAGGCAAGCGGGTACAGGAGGGTCTCCCAGCTGCTGCCGGTCTGCAATTCAACCACCTCGAGAACGAGCAAGTAGATCAGTGTTGAAGCGAATAGGGCGGCCCAGAGGATACGAGGAACCAACAGCGAATCTTTCATGACCTGATGATGACATTGCAGGTTCGTCGCTCCCAAATAGGGAAGGCCGGACCAGGCAGCCGCCCGGGACTGCGGAGCCCCAAAGACGGACGCCGCCCGGGACATGGGTTTCGGAGAACAATTGCGTATATCGGCGATGTAGCCGCAGGCGTAGGCTCCGGGATCCTACGGCGAGCGGTGGGCGTTCGCCGGCGCAAAGGAGCGAGACGATGGCTGATGCAGCAATTGTAATTCGATGGAATCGCGTCGTACCAGGACGCGAGCAGCAGGGCCTTTCAATCTTTGGCCAGTCTTTGGAGTACTACGGCACCCTGCAAAGCAAGGGTGCAATCGAGAGCTTTGAGCCCGTGATCTTCAACCCAACCGGCGGCGACCTGAACGGGATCATTCTCATTCGTGGAAGCGCGGACCAACTCGACGCGCTCAAGCGCGAGGACCGGTTCATCGATCTCATGATGCGCGCGGCGCACGCTTGCGAGGGCCTGGGCGTGAACGACGCCTATCTCGAAGGTGAGCTCCAAAAGCGCATGGCGCGCTGGACGCAGATCATCAGCGAATAATACCGGGGCGCGGCGGAGCGCGACACGCGGGTTCAGCGGACGGGGCGCCTTGCAGAGGTGGCCGGAAGGACTGCGAGCAGGGGCCACGCAAGGCGCCCCTCGGAGCTCGCGCCAATCGGGGCAGATTGCTGTCTTACCGATTGTCACTCACACGCCGCCGAACCCCCGCATCACGCTCCGCCGCGCCCCTCCGCACGTTGATGTCAGCGCTAGGGTGGGTTTCAGTGTCAGCAAGCCGATACCTTGCTCCCGAAGGCCTGCGGTCTTCGGGTAGATGATCGCGTTTGGGATCGCGTCCCGGCCCGCGATCAGGCTGCGACGACGGGCAGCTGGGTGGGCTTCGCGATGTTCTCGACGTAGAACTGCTTGCAGTACCGTCTGTATTCCCCGATCGGTCCGTCACCCTCGGCGAGGATGGGCTTTTCGACGTAGCGCTTGGTTTCCCAGATCGGAGCGTCCTGGCCGACCTCTCGATTGAGGCCCCAGGTTGCTGCGCTGCGGACGATGTGTGCCAACGGTCGCACTCCGACCTGCTTCACCGACGATGCGGTGCGCAGGATGATCTTGCCCTGGTCGACCGGACTCGACATCACCAGCAGATGGATCTCGATGCCGAAGCGCTCGATGCTCACGCGGACCAGGGAGTATCCGAGCCCGTGAACCTCGACGCGGAACTTGGCGACGAAACTGAGCTTGCTGCCGAGCGGATATTGAATTCCGTAGGCACCCTTCAACAGATGGCCGTCGACCTCGAGGTCTCCTTCGGTCCAGGCACCGCCGAAGCCGTGCACTTGAACGAAGTGCCCGATGTCGACGCTATTCTCACTGGTTTCCTGAGGGTGGCTGTTCACCTCCATCGTCCGAGTGCTGAAGCCCGTCCATCCTTCGGCCGGGCCCGGCAAAACCGGGACTTCCCAATCGGGCTGCTTCCCTTCGGGGTGGTACCAGGCGAAAATGTACCCGTTGTGCTCGCGCACCGGCCACGTCGAGAGCTTGGCCTTGCGCGGGACTGCCTTGCCGTAGGCGGTCTTCACGCAGCGGCCGTCGCCTCCGAATTCGAAGCCGTGAAATGCGCATCGGAGGTTCTCGCCCTCTACCTTGCCTGCGCCAAGATGCGCGCCCAAGTGCGGGCAATACGCGCCGGTAAGCCGCGCTTCGCCGGACTCGGTTCGGTAGAGAATGAGCTCCTCCCCGAAGTACTTCACCGGCAGAATCTGGCCCGCACGAACCTCTTTCGAGGTGGCGACCGTGTACCAACCAAGAGGAATGCCTGGAAAACGATAGTTCTCAACCACTGTGACTCTCCAACGGAAGGCTCTCGCAGACCCTCTCTCGTCGGGCAATGTAGGCTCATCCCCGTTTCCGGGCCGAAAAAGCGGCCGAACGGCGCTCAGCTCGGGGTGAACCGTTGTCAACCGGGGGCGAACGGTCCCCTCCTTGACGACAAGCGCGAAAATGCCTTGTTTCGCGCCTACTTGCGACCTTTCGCGGAGACCGCCGATCTCTTTACAAGGCTCACGAAGCCGATATTAACGCGTCTGTGATTGCACGTTTGCTAGGTCTGCCGGACACGCCCGCTGTGATGTTCCTCGTCTTCGCCGGCGGCGGGATGCTCTACTTTTTCTCGATCGCCTCGGTGGCGTACTTTCTCTATTTCAAGAAGTTCAAGGATCGCTTTCACCCGGACTACGAGCTCGATGCCAAAGAGATGAAGTCCGCCATCAAGTGGGTCGTCATCGGGATCATCGGTAACGGGGTCCTGATGCTTCCAATCCACCTGCTCATCGCGAAGAACTACTCGAAGATGTACTACGACGTCAGCGACCACGGCTGGGCTTGGATGTTCGCGCAGGTGGTTTTGCTCCTCGTCTTCACCGAGACGCTGATTTATTGGACGCACTACGCGTTTCACCGCGTCCCCTGGCTTTGGAAGTACGTTCACGAGCGGCACCACAAGTACCGAGTGCCGCAGCCGTATTCCGCATTGTCCTTCAATCCGATGGACTCTTTTCTGCAAGCGGTTCCACACCACATTGCGGCGTTTTTCTTTCCGGTTCACGCGGTCGTCTACGTTGCCTCGGTGACCTTCGTGACGCTGTGGGCGGTTTGCATTCACGATCGCGTGAGCTTTTTCCGCTGGCCCTGGCTCAACTACACGGATCACCACACGCTTCATCACTGGTACAGCGACTTCAACCTCGGCCAG
The DNA here is from genome assembly GCA_947259605.1 of uncultured Polyangiaceae bacterium. GTDB lineage: Bacteria > Myxococcota_A > Polyangia > Polyangiales > Houyiibacteriaceae > SG8-38. The sequence continues at coordinate 4,740 of CAMYMX010000079.1, forward strand.
TACTTCACGTTCTGGGATCGGCTCGTCGGGACCTATCGAAGCCCGAAGGTCAATTACGAAGATGTGCCCGAAGGCATCATTTATCGGCCGCGGAGTGCGCCCCCGATTGCGACGGCGCCCTCTGCGCTCGGTGGGCGCTCCGCCAATCGTCCGCTCGTCAGCGGGTGATGCGGAAATCCGTGTACTCGCCCGTGTAACTTCGCCAGCGGACATCGACCGCGTCGACTCTTGCCGTTGAAGGGCCAGCGTGCGCCCAGTTCAAGAAGTCTTTCACGTCGTCCTCTTCGCCCTCGGCGACAATCTCGACCGAGCCGTCGCCTCGGTTTTTCACCCAGCCACTCAAGCCGTGCTGCCTCGCTTCGCGCTGCGCGGTGGCCCGAAAGTAGACGCCCTGCACGCGACCCCGGACGACGAGGTGAATTCGCTTTTGGCCCATCGCTCAGTTATTGCCCATCGGCTCGGCGCCGCAAACCTCAACCGTACCGCACGCCCAAGACGTGGAAGTAGCCGAAAACCAGAAGCTTTCCGACATGGCTGCGGATCGAGCCACCGGCCTCGGCCGCAAGCCCCTTGGCGAAGGCAAAGGCTTCCGCCGCATGAACCGCCAAGAGGCCCAAGAACAGCATTTGGCCGATTCCTGCCTGCGGTACGGACGCTGGTGCGAGGAACGAAAGAACGCCCCAGGCCCATCCTGCGAGCACGAGGACTTTTCCGAGCGCGATCGCGAGCTTCATACGCGGAGCATACTCAATCGGGGAGTTTCATGACACCTGGAAGCGGCTCGCTCGGTGAACCGAGAGGGGCGGGTACGTTCAACAGCGCAGCGAGCGTCGTGGCCACTCGCAGCGCGTCCTGTATTTCTTCGGTCGTGCGGCGCTCGATGGCGGTGCCCCACATCAGGACGGGCACGCGGCGGTCGTAGTCCCAAGGGGTCCCATGGTTCGTGCCGCCAAGCTCAGAAAGCGCGTCGAACCAACCCGGCTCGGTGACGAGGTAGAGATCGCCCGGTGGGTCGTCCGGGAGAGTCGCGCCGATCAGTCGCTCGATTCTCTCCCCGCTCGTTCGCAGCGCGGCGGCGTTTCGCGCGTCGTAGACCGCTTGGACCCCTTCGATTTGGGGCACGGCCTTGCGCAGCACTTTGGTGAGCTCTTGGTGACGGGCTTTGCCGTCAGCCGCGTAGGTGAACAAAGGCGCAACATAACCGGCGACCCAGTCGCCTTCGCCCAACGCTGAGTCGGCGGCTCGTTCGGCGGCTTCTGTCAGCGCGCTTCCTCGAAGGCGTCCTCCTGGCCTGCCCTCCGCGTTCGCGCGCTCCGGCAGCTCAGCGACCCCGTGGTCGGCGGTGAGGACGAAAGCAACCGGACCTCGCGCCTCCAGAAGCTTCACGAAACGCGTCAGCGCACGGTCGATTCGCTGCAGGTTGTCCGCGTACTCCCAGGACTGCGGACCCCAAATGTGTCCGACGATATCAGTGCCCGAGATCCCGAGCGCGAGGAAATCCGGCACATCATCGATGCCCATTTGATTGGCCTTGACCACCGCGTAGGCCGCCGCCATCAGGTACTCACTCGAGTCGGGGGTTCCGGCAAAGGCGTACCAGGGGTCGGGCGCCTCCCGTGGATCGTGCGGAAAGCTTGGGTACATCTCGCCAGGCGAAGCGTCGGGGCCGAGCTGCGACTCGAGCCGGGTTGGGTCGACCGGCTCCCATGCTTGCAGTAGAGGCTCGACCGGGTTTGCTTTGTTGAAATCGCGAAGCCACTCCGGAAGCATCTTCTTTGGTGCGTAATAGGTCGATGTCGTCATCGCCCGAGCGACCGCGTCGTAGAAGACGGCGATGTTGGGCGACTTGCCAACCGGCAGCGCTGCCGAGCGCCCCTTGATCGAGATGCCGACGATCTGTGCTTTGCCGTCTCTGTCGCGGTGCAAGATGTCCGCAACGGTTTCTGCGCGAAGTTGGGTAGGGCTCAGGTACCGGTTCGGGTTCCCGAGCACCGCGTGTTTTCTGTCGTCGACCGTACGACGCGACCCGAGCTCGGGGTCGTATACGGCGTTTGCGACGATCCCGTGAACGGCCGGCGAAACCCCGGTCGTGAGCGACGCGTGCCCGGGCGCCGTCTGGGTCGACGCGTAGGGAAGCTCAGCGATGAGAGCCGCGCCATCTTCATAGGCGCGGCGAATCACACTGTCGCTCGGGAGCATCAGCAACTGCTCGTCGAGGACCCAGGAGCCGAGCTGATCGACTACGATCAGGACCACGAGCTTCGGAGCCACGGAAGCCTGGGAAGCCGGCCTTGGCGGAGCTGAGGCCTTTTCGACCGTCGTGTTCGATTGGGGCGAGGTGCTCGCGCAGGCGTTTACGAAGATCGTCGCGGCCGCGAGCGAAGTCGCCACGACCAGCGATGCGCTAGCCTTCGATTTGAACGTCACCCGCCCAACTTAACTTGGCGAAAGGCTTGCCGCTAGGCGCGAGAAGACCGGAGGCTTGAAACTTGGGGGTGGTCGGCGCTAGAGCTATGGCCGAGATGAGCAGACGGTCACAAAGCATCCATGCCAAAGCCCGCATTGCGCGAGGATGGTCCATCGGCTTCTATGTCGCCGGAGTGGCGGCCCTGGGTGCCGGGCTCCTCGTGGGCGGAATCGTCGCCGCGGCAACTGGGACCGGCGCAGGTCTCGTCGTTGCCGCGGTGATCGCCGGCGGCGGTGTTGCGACAGGAGGCTTGAGCCTTTGGGAGAGCCGTCGCTTCAGCCAGCGCGCGAAGCGGCTCGGAAGCACGATTTCGGAGCAGCGCATCTTTGCCCTGGCGGAGAAATCGGGCGGCACGCTGCGCGTCATCGACGTGGCCAATGGCCTGAACGTCATGAGCTCGGAGGCCGAAGCGCTTCTCGACCGACTCGTCGACGAAGTGCGCGTTTCGATGCGGGTGACCGACGAAGGCGAGATCCACTACGTCTTTCGGGAGATCGTCGACGCCCCCGGCCCGCGTGTCCGGGTGGAGGTCGCCGAGGCGGAAAGCGCGGTAGAAACCGAGCCCGTCACGACCAAGAGCAAGAAGCACCTAACCGATTGATATGACGAGGCTATTCGGTGACGAGCCTTGCGGTCGAGGCCCTTCGGCCCGATGATTTGCCGTTCGAGGTCTCCTAGGCTACATAGGGCGGCCTCGCTTAGCGACGGAGCACGACAGCCATGAAACCCGACATCCATCCTGAATACCACACGCTTACTGTACACTGCGCTTGCGGCGCTTCGTTCGAGATGCGCTCGACCATGAGCATCGAGCAGGTGGACATCTGCTCGCAGTGCCACCCGTTCTACACGGGCAAGCAGAAGCTGGTAGACACGGCAGGTCGCGTCGAGCGCTTCCGCAAGAAGTACGCAAAAACCGGTAAGAACAAGGCCGAGGCGGCGCCCGAAGCGCCTGCCGACAACTAGGCGGTCTTGCCCCGCAAGGGCGCCATACTGGCCACCATGGCCCAGCCCTACATCGGTGGGCAGGCGGTCATCGAAGGCGTGATGATGCGGGCTCCCGCATGTCTGACGGTCGCCGTACGCCGACCCGACGGAACGATTGCGCTTCGCGAAGGGCCCTACCGATCCACGTGGTCGAAGAAGCTGTGGAAGCTCCCGGGCTTCCGCGGCGTGGCGATGCTGGTCGAGTCGATGACGATGGGGTTTTCGGCGCTTCAGTTCTCGGCGGAGCAGCAGATGACCGAGGAAGAGCTCGCACAAGACGAGGGCTCGGGGCGGCTGGCAGTGATCATTTCGACGGTGCTCGCGCTCGGGCTTTTCGTGGCGCTGCCTCAATTTCTCGCGAGCTTGACCACGAAGGGTGCTGGCTGGGAGCTGGGCCTCACCGACACGGCGTTTCACGTTCTGATCGGCGGGTTCAAGCTTCTGATCTTCATCGGTTACTTGTTCGCGATCAGTCGAATCCCGGACGTGCGACGTCTATTTCAGTATCACGGGGCGGAACACAAGACGATTCATGCGTACGAGAAGAACCTGCCGCTGACGGTCGAGAACGTCCAGGCGCAAACCACGCTGCACCCACGCTGTGGCACGACGTTCCTGGTCGTCGTCATCGTCGTGTCGATCATTCTGGGCTCGCTTGCCGCGCCGCTGCTCATGCCCAACGTCGAAGGCTGGCTCGGTCAGGTCGCGCTGCTCCTCATTCGCATCGGGCTTCTGCCCATCATCGCTGCCATCTCTTATGAGTTCCAGCGCCTCAGTGCGCGATTTTGCACGACCGGTTGGCGGCGGGTGGTACTGTATCCCGGCTTTCTGTTTCAGAAGATCACCACTCGGCAGCCAGACGACGACCAAGTCGAGATCGCCATTGCCGCCATGGAAACCGCCGCCTGGCGTGACCGTATCCAAAGCGCAGTGCCGCACGATGAAGAGCCGATTGTCTTTGCGAGTTTCGCCCGCTTTAGGGAAGTGTTGAGCGGGGACGGCTCCTTGGGCGCCTCCCGCGCTGTCTAAACATGCTTCCAATGGACAAGCTCGAGTCGCTGACGGCTCGCTATCGAGAGATCGAAGAGCTGCTCTGTCAGCCCAACGTGGTGTCCGACGCCAAGCGCTACACCGGGCTAACCAAGGAGCGCGCAGAGCTCCAGGAAGTCGTGGAGACGTACCGTCGTTACTGCCAAGTCGCCGAGGACCTCGCGGGTCACAAAGAAGCGCTTTCCGATTCCGATCTTCGCGAGCTGGCCGCTGACGAGATTCCCGCGCTCGAAGAGGAATGCGGACAGCTCGAAGCGGCGATCAACGTCCTCCTCCTGCCCAAGGATCCAAACGACAAACGCGACACCATTCTCGAAATTCGCAGCGGCACGGGCGGCGAGGAGGCGGCTCTCTTCGCCGCAGACCTGTTCCGTATGTATTCGCGATACGCCGAAACGCAGGGCTGGAAGGTCGAGGTCATGTCCCTGAGCGAAGCGTCGGCCGGCGGTCTCAAGGAAGTCATCGCTACGGTCTCCGGCGACAATGTCTACTCCCGCCTTCGGTTCGAGGGAGGCGTGCACCGGGTTCAGCGAATTCCGGCAACCGAGTCGCAGGGGCGTATCCACACCTCGACGGCGACCGTCGCGGTTCTCCCCGAAGTCGATGATGTCGATGAGGTTAGAATCGATCCGAAAGACCTCGAAATCAGCGCCACCGCTGCGGGCGGTCCGGGCGGCCAGCACGTCAACCGCACGCTCTCCGCCGTGCAGATTAAGCACATTCCGAGCGGCATCATGGTGCGCTCCGAGCAGCAGCGGTCACAGCATCAAAACAAGGCCAAGGCGCTACAAATTCTGTCGGCCAAGCTCCTCGAGATCGAGCGCGAAGCGCAGGCGAGCGCGATCAGCTCCGAGCGTCGAAGCATGGTCGGTTCGGGCGAACGCTCGGAAAAGATCCGAACCTACAACTACCCGCAGAACCGAATCACCGACCACCGCATTCAACTGACGCTGCACAACCTCGATCACG
>CAMYMX010000080.1 GCA_947259605.1 uncultured Polyangiaceae bacterium
GCCGTTCGACGCAGCCCCGTGTCGCGCTTTTTTTCGCGCCCCGGTACGCCCGCGAGTTGTTCTCCCATCGTGCTTTTTGGAAGTGCAGCCGTGTTCCAGGTTTGGGCATTTGTGACATAGTGCGTTGATGGCGAAGCGTGGAGTGAAGTACTGGCTCATGAAGAGTGAACCCGGGAGCTACTCGATCGACGACCTGGAACGCGGCCGCCGCGAGCCCTGGGACGGCATACGAAACTACCAGGCTCGGAACTTCATGCGCGAAATGGCAGCAGGTGACCTCGTCATTTTTTACCACTCGAGCGCAAAGCCCCCTGGCGCGGCGGGGATCGCCCGCATCTGCTGCGAGGCCTATCCAGACCCGACGCAGTTCGACAAAAAGAGCAAGCACTACGACCCGAAGTCGAACAAGGACGATCCCCGCTGGTCCCTTGTGGACGTCGAATTCGTCGAGAAGTTCACCGAAGAGATTCCACTTCGAACGCTCAAGGAGGACCCGGCACTCGAAGGCATGCGGGTCACGCAAAAAGGCTCACGCCTCTCGGTCCAGCCGGTGGAAAAGAAGCACTTCAAGCGCGTGCTGGAAATGGCGCGGGCGAAGATGAAGGTGCAGTAGGGCTCAGGGATGCCGACCTCGGACCCGCCGATACGACCCGCGGCCACCACCGCCTGCCTCCGCCACGGCAAGGGTGGCTTGGAGGTGCTGCTGGTTCGACGAAGCCGCAAGCTGGTGTTCTACGGATCAGCATGGGCGTTTCCCGGCGGGCGCGTCGATTCAGACGACGCCTCTCCCGGGGCGGACTTGTACGATCAACCCGCCGGCCGGAACGCCGCGGTTCGGGAGACCCACGAGGAGACGTCGATCACGCTCACCCCAGAAACTCTCGTACCCCTATCCCATTGGACGACGCCACCCGGTCGTCCCAGACGCTTCAGCACGTGGTTCTTCCTGGCGCGCCCCACGGTTGAGCGCGTCGTCGTCGATGATGGAGAAATCGACAAACATTGGTGGGCTCTGCCAGCCGACGCGCTTGTGGCACAAGCCCAGAACGAGATCACGCTGCCGCCACCAACCTTCATCACGCTCCTGTGGCTTGGTGGCTTCAACACAGTCGACGCCGCTTTGTCGGCGGCACAAGCGCAACCCCTGGAGCGATTCGTGCCGCGAGTGGCGACGCTCGGCCACGTGACCGTGTCGCTCTACCAAGGCGACGCAGGTTACGCGACACGCGATCCAAAGGCGATTGGCCCGCGGCATCGACTGTGGATGAAACCAGACGGCTGGAACTACGAACGCGCCTAAACCCGTCAGGAGCTGCTACCTCGATGGCCCGTGGACCATGTTCCACAAGGCCGCGACGACGTGACCGTGATCGGGTTTTCGCGGTATGGCGGTTAACTGTCTGAAATCACGCCTGTTCTGGATGGCTAGCGTGTCCCCTAAACCCAGCGGTCTTCGGCGGTTGCGGAGACGGGGGTGAGGGTCAGCCGCACGTGGTGCCGTTTCTTCTGGCCGTTTTCGTTGCGGTGCCGCGGGACCTCGGCCGCGTTGACGTAGAGGACGCCGTCTTGGGTGATCTGCGCGGGGCGTCGCTTTCCGGACTTGGTTTTGCGGTGCATGTGGCCGGCGACGGTCGCGAGCACGGTTCGGCCGCTGCTCTTGGCGTACTGCACCGCCTCTTCGAGATCCCGGTCGCCCCAGTCTTCTTCTTTCTTGCGAAAGTCGCAGCCCCAGATCGAGTCTGCGCGGTCGCCCAAACCCGACGGCCCGTTGTGCGCAAGGAACAAGATCGGCGCGTCGTCGCAGTTGTCGACCAGACCCTTCAATCGTCCCGCCGATGCGTCCATCGAGTCGATGCCGTACCGTTCTGCGAGATAGCGAAGGCAGGCGAGGCGCCTTCCGCCGATCGAATGCGGTCGACCCACCACGATGTTCAATGGAACACCGGCGGGGGCGACGCGGCGCCGGCTGTATCCGAGGAGCTCGACCTTGCCCAGTGCACGCTCGAGGCTCGCGCAGCGGCCGGCCTGACCTTGGCAAAACGCGTTGCGAAGACGGTGTGCGCGGGGTGCGATTTCCGCGCCGAGTTGGAGTGCGTGGAGGCCGTCGTGGTTGCCCGGAACGCACATCGCCGGCACGCGAAGCTTGCGGAGCAAACGCGCAACGCCACGCCCCCGCAGCTGTGTGTATCCCGCCAAATCGCCGACAAACAGTAGTAGATCGTAACCGCCGTCGTTGAAGAAAGCGACGTCGGCGTCGTCCCAGAAGAGATGAACATCACCGATTACGGCAACCGTTGCCACTTGCACGGCGTCATCGTCCATGCGACGAAACTTAGCCGACCTGAAGCCGCGCGCGAGCGGGAAGGGATCTCTCGATGACAGCTCCGAGTATCCACAGACGTGAACCTGCGCTGGTGTTGGTTCTCAGCGACGTCGGGCTTCCGGCCTAGGCCGTCATGGTGGCGCCTTCGCTCCTTGCCATCTTCGTCGGGGGGAAGTCGCGCCGGATGGGCGAGCACAAAGGGCTCCTCTCGGTTCCAGGCAGCTCGGAGCCGATCGTCGAAGCGCTGGTTCGGCGCGGCCGCGAGGCAGGTTTCGAGCCGGTTCTGGTCGGCGATGCGACGCCCTACTCGCAGCTCGCGGGGGGCGTGCTCCGACTCGACGACGACCCTCCGGGCGCCGGTCCTCTCGCCGGCCTTCACGCCGCCTTACGTCACGCATTGAAGACTCACCGGTCACAGCTCGTTGCGATCGCCTGCGATATGCCCTTTGTGAGTGCCGAAGCCCTTGCCGAGGCTCGCGACCATTGCAGCACAGCAGTCGTGGTCGCCCCGAAGCGCGCGGCGGATGCGCCCTGGGAGCCCATGCTCGCTCGATACGACGCCGTCCGTCTTGCCGACCCTTTGGCGGAAGCCATTTCGCGGGGTGAGAGGTCCTTTCAAAAGCTCTTCGCGTCGATCGAGGTCGAGGCACTGCCTCTGAGCGACACGGTCGCGCAGGCGCTGGAGGACTGGGACTACCCCCAAGACCTGCCCCGGTAGGCTTCTGTGCGAGCCGCCTGCTAGGCTCCGGCGCGATGACGGAAATCGCCGAAGCGCTTCGCGATACCCTGCTCGCTCTCACTCGGATTCCAAGCCCCATCGGAGAGGAAGCGGAGCTCTGCGATCACGTCGAAGCTCGACTGACGAACAGCTTGGGCGGCGAGGCGATCACACGTTTCCACGACAGCCTGATCGTTCACGCGGCGGCGCGTGATGACGCTCCGAAGATCGCGTTGGTCGGTCATCTAGACACGGTGCGCACCCAGCACGACGGGCCGCCGCGCATCGAGGGCAACCGCCTCTATGGCGCCGGCGCGGCCGACATGAAGTCCGGCTTGGCCATCATGATCGAGTTGGTCGAACGCCTCGATCTCGAAGTGCTGCCCTGTGATCTCACTCTGATCTTCTACGAGCGCGAAGAAGGCCCCTTCGAGGAAAACCGGCTCGGACCGATCCTGGACACGCACCCCGAGCTCCACGGCCTCGACCTGGCGATCTGCCTCGAGCCGAGCGACAACCAGATGCAGCTCGGCGCGATGGGCTCGATCCATGCGACGCTGACCTTCCTTGGACGCACAGCCCACAGCGCGCGGCCATGGCAGGGGGACAACGCGCTGTACAAAGCCGCGAATTTCATCCGCGAGCTCGAGCAGCGGGAACCACAGGACGTCGAGCTCGAAGGCTACGTGTTCCGCGAGGTGATGACACCGACCGTGGTTCACGGCGGCGGGCCGCGGAACGTCGTGCCCGGTCAGGCAGAGGTCAACGTCAACTATCGCTTCGCCCCGGGCCGGACCGCCGAAGAGGCCTATGCAGAGCTACGCGAGCTGGCAGGGGAGCAATGCAAGATTCAGGCGACCGACCTTTCGCCGGCAGGTCATCCGCACGCCAGCGATCCCTACATCCAGCACCTGATGCGCTGCGGTGTGAACGGGGTTCGTAGCAAGCAAGCCTGGACGGACGTGGCGCGCTTCGACGCGATTGGCGTGCCTGGGGTCAATCTCGGTCCCGGCACCGCGGCTCAGGCGCATCAACCGAATGAATACACCGAACTGGACCACGTGTTCGACGGCTACGCGATCTTCGAACGCTTCTTCACGCAGCGCGAAGACAACCCGCTCTATTGAACGCGCCTTACTTCTTGCACTCGCCGAACGCCTTGAATGCGCGTGCCGGCGAGACTGCCCGGACCAGAACCTCGGCGGTGCCCTGGGGCTCGACGCTGACCGACTGCCGTGGCGACGGATCGACGTCGGTCCACACTTCGCACTGAAGCGTGATGTCGCAGCGGTTGGTCACGATGACGATGTGCTTGTACGCAAGCGCGCCGTAGCGAGCCTCGCCCCGAATGCTGTAGCAATTCTTCATGTCGCCGTCGCCGTCCGCGCTACCTGGCGCCGGAAGGCTCAGGGCGGAGGCGAGAACGACGAGGGCGGTAAACAAACTCGTAACGACAGCTTTCATGGTACCTCCCATTGTCCGGCATTACAGACGCAGCGCAAGTTCCCGCTATTCAACGGGGGTTAAGTGGCTGGGGCCGCGCCCGCGCTGGGCGGGGGGTTGTGCTGCCGCGGGTGTGGTGTGGGGGGTGTGGTGGACTTGGGGCGTGGTTGGGTTTGGTAACACCGCCCGCCCACCCCCACCCGTAGTCCTCCCTGGCGCGGCATTCGCTGCGCTTTGCCTTGCCGGCGCTTTGCGCCGGGCTTCGCCCTTCGGGCTCGCGCTGCCGCCTGCTGGTTGGGAACGTTGTTGGTCCTGTCTCCTTATGGAGGGGCGCTGGCGAACGCGATGTGGGGGTTCGGCGGCGTGTGAGTGACAATCGGCAATACAGCAGCCCGCCCCGATTGGCGCGAGCTCCGAGGGGCGCCTTGCGTGGCCCCAGGCCCCAAGCCCTTCCGGCCACCTTTGCAAGGCGCCCCGTCCGTCGAACCCCTGCATCGTGTTCGGCAGCGCCCCGGTGGCTATTCGAGTGTCTTGATCTTCAGGTCGAGGAGCTGCTCGGGGTCGACTCGCGAGGGTGCTGAGGTCATCAGGTCGTTGGCTCGCTGCGTCTTTGGGAACGCGATCACGTCGCGAATCGACTCGGTCTCCGCAGCCAGCATCGCGATTCTGTCCATACCGAACGCAATGCCGCCATGGGGCGGCGCGCCGTAGGTCAGCGCGTCGAGCAGGAAGCCGAATTTCTCGCGGGCCTCTTCGTCGCTTAGGCCGATCACTTCGAACACCTTCTTTTGGACTTCAGGGTCGTGCAAGCGAATCGAGCCGCCTGCGATCTCGAAACCGTTGAGCACGAGGTCGTAACGATAACAAAGAACCTTGCCCGGGTCAGTCTCGAGCAAGCCGATGCACTCGTCGTGCGGGCGAGTGAAGACGTGGTGTGCCGCTTCCCAGCGCTTCTTCTCCTCATTGCGATCGAACAAGGGCGGGTCGACGACCCAAAGGAAGTTCCAATTCCCAGCGCTGCCCGTTTCGGGAATCATGCCGAGCTTTCGCGCGACGTGCAGACGAAGGTTGGCCATCACGGTGTGGACCTTCGTCGTCGGCCCGAACTGGAAGAAGATCAGATCCCCGTCTTTTGCTCCGACCTTTTCGTTCACGGCCTTTCGGAATTCGGGCGTGACCATTTTGGCGAGCGGGCTCTGCATCCAGTTGCCGTCGCCGTCGACCTTGGCGCGCGCCAGCCCCTTGGCGCCCATTTGACGCACGAACTTCTCGAGCGCATCGAGATCCTTGCGCGAGAAGCCGTGGCCAGAGGGAACGACCATGGCCTTCACGATCTCGGTCGGCAAGTCTCGTCGGTACGCGCCGTCGCTGAACTTCTTGGCGATCGGCTCCAGCATTCCGATTCCACCGCCGTCATGGTCGACGGTCAGGTCGGTCAGGTCGACGTGCTCCATCCCAAAGCGCATGTCGGGCTTGTCATTGCCGTAGCGCTCCATCGATTCTGCATAAGGAATCCTAGGGAATTCTCCGCTTGGATAGTGCTCCAACAGGTCGATTCCGAGAACCTCTTTCCAGAGCCGGAACACCAATCCCTCGAGGACCTTGAACAGGTCGTCCTGATTGATGAACGACATCTCGATGTCGATCTGGGTGAACTCCGGCTGCCGGTCGATGCGCAGGTCCTCGTCGCGAAAGCAGCGAACGATTTGGTAGTACTTGTCGTAACCCGCGCACATGAGCAGCTGCTTGTAGAGCTGCGGGCTTTCCGCGAGCGCATAGAAGTGGCCGCCGTAAAGACGGGACGGAACCAAGAAGTTCCGTGCGCCGCCCGGTGTATACTTGACCATGAACGGCGTTTCGACCTCGATGAACCCGTTGTCGTTGAAATAGTTGCGGGCCTGATGATTGAGCTTGCTCCGCATCATCAGGTTCTTCTGAAGCGTCGGGCGTCGCAGATCGAGGTAGCGATACTCGAGGCGCTTGTCCTCGCCGGTGCTGATCTGATCTTCGATCTCGAACGGAGTTGTCTCCGCCTTGTTGAAGATCGTCGCCTCGAGCGCAATGACCTCGATAGCGCCGGTCGCCAGCCGCGGATTGCGAAGGCTCGTGCCGTCATCCTTGGCGCCCCGGTCGCGAACCTTGCCGCGTATGCCGAGCACCCACTCCGAGCGCGCCTTGTCGGCGGTTTCGAACGCGGCTTTGTCGCTCGTCTCTGGGTCGAAGACCACCTGGGTCAGCCCATCGCGATCGCGCAGGTCGATGAAGATGCAACCGCCGTGGTCACGTCGGTTTTGCACCCAGCCGAAGAGGACGATCTCCTGATCGATGTTCTCTTCTCTCAGTTCACCACAACTATGCGTACGCTTGAGCTCGTCGATGAAACGGGCCACTCGAGGCCTCCTTCGGCCCGGTTTTTCGGGCGCGGCGGGAAGGTAGCCGCCTCGCACCCCGCGTCAAGTAAGCTCGGATTTGCTCACATGTACAGGCAGTTGCGCTTCGGCGGTCCGCCGTAGACAATGCGCCCGGGGAATACGCGACCAGTCGAGCGAGGGAGATATGGCTGCCGAAGAGATCGAATGCCACGTATGTGGCGCGGGCAATCCCAAAGTTTCGGAGCGCTGTCGCTCCTGTGGAGCGCGCCTGTCGGAGCTCGCCTCGGAGCTCAGTGAAGAGGAGCTCTACGCCCGTCGGCATCAGCCTGACGAGTTCGAGCTTCGCTGGGTATTCATCTCGTTTGGCCTCTTCCTGGTGATGGCCGCGCTTGCCGTGGCGCTCTTGCCCCTCATCATCTCTGCCTACGATCCGCAGGGCTTCCCAGGAATCGTCATCGTCATCGTTCTTTGGTTCCTCGGGGCCGGGGCGATCAACTACCTCTCGCCCGGGAAGAACTTTCTCGAACCACCGGTCGGGGGATTCGTGGCTGCGATTCCTACCATGGTCTACCTCTCGAGCATCGCGGACGTCTATCAACTCTCGACGGGCGCCTATGTGCTCGGCGTCTTGATGGCCACGATGATGGCGCTGATGGGTGCCTTTGTCGGCAACCTTCTCAAGGCTGATGGCGAAAAGCCCGCGCCGAAGCAAAATCGTTCAAAGCCACGGCGATCGCGTCGGCCCAAGGCCGCCTGAGCCGCAGCTAGAAAGTTCGAATCGAGCTAAAGGCGCAGGCGCAGCCCGAAGCCGGGGATCAAGACGAAGCCGCCCCGGTTGAGCGCACCTCCCGCGTGGTCAATGAACCAGTATTCGTAGGCGGCCGTCAGCTCCACCAGCGCGTGAATCCGGCGCACGCCGAGCGCCATGCCGATCACGGGTCCAAGTCGGACCCCCGCTCCGCTGGCCCGTTGCTCTGCGCCTCGGACCTGGAATTCCCCGAAGACGTACTCGCCGCTGCCACGCGCGCCCAGCCAGAGCTCGTAGATCCCTCCGAAGTCGACCCCGTAGACAAACGGAACCTCGAACCCGATGCGCCCGCCGCTGCCGGATCGATCGCGATCGGGAATCCAGCCCCCGTACGGCGCGAGACCTACGATCAGGCTCGACCGAGCGGTCCCTTCCTGGAGAACCCGCTCGTAGCGCGCTTCGGCTTTGACCGTGGAGCCGGAGACCATCAAGCCCAGGTCCCAGTTCTTGGCGATGCCGTAGCGCCCGTATGCCATGGGCACCACACCACCCGCGTCCGCTGCATAGCGGTATTGCGATTCGCCCGGGTCGAGGACAGCCGGGTCTCTCAAATCACCGAGCGGCACCCGCGCAGCCCCGCCCAAGGCGAGGTCGGTGCGATTCTTCGGCGTCGTCGAACCGCCGCTCATCGCAGGCACCGCGGTCGCACAGCCCCCAAGACCTACGAGTAGACCTACGAGCGACGCGAGCACGAGCCCAGTCCACTTCACGGTACGGTTCGTAGCTTAACTTTGGCTTGCCTGGGATCTTTTGCGTCGGGAGGTGCGTCGCGCCCACCCGGAGCGTCGGTGAAGTCGGCCATGAGGTCGTAATCCCCGGCGTCGGTCACGAGGACTCGTCGGATTTCCCCGGCCCGCGCCGTACCATTGGCCAAGTACACGCTTCCGTCGACCTCGGGCGCCTGGCCCCACCATCGCCCCTGAAGCAGCAGGTCGCTTTCGTCGCTCACGCCTTCGACCAGCACATCGAGCTCGGTGCCTATGCGCAGGTCCAAGCGCTCGCGGCTGATTGGACGCTGCAGGTCCATGAGTGCCTCGCGCCGCGCTTCGGCAACATCGGCGTCCACGGGATCGGCCATGTCGCAGCTCGGGGTGCCTTCTTCGGGCGAGTACAAAAACACACCGACATGATCGAACTCGGCCCATTCGACGAAGCTCCGAAGCTCTTCGAAGTCGGTCTCCGTTTCCCCAGGATGCCCGACGATGAACGTGGTTCGAAATACGAGATCGGGAATCGCCCGGCGCAAGCGCTCGACCACCTTGTACATGCGGTCGCCGCCGTGCCCGCGACGCATGGCGCGAAGCATCGAATCCGACGCGTGCTGAAGCGGCATGTCGATGTACGGGAGGACCTTCTCGTGCTGCGCGATCGTCTCGATGAGAGCGTCGCTCAGCTTCTCCGGGTACAGATAGTGAGCGCGAACCCAGCGAATCCCATCGACCTCCGCGAGCGCAGCCAGGAGCTCGGCGAGGGACTCCCGTTTGGCGAGCTCCCGTCCGTACGCAATGGTGTCCTGGCTGATCAGGTTCAGCTCGACGACCCCTGCAGCCGCCAAGATGCCAGCCTCGCGAACCAGATCTTCGATCGTCCGCGACCGTTGCTTTCCGCGGAATGACGGGATTGCGCAGAAGCTGCACTCTCGGTTACAGCCCTCGGCGATCTTCATGTAGGCGCGATGGGTCGCGCCGGAGAGGACCCTCGGGTCGTTGGCGCGCATGGTGTACTGCGCCGGGTTGCCGACCAGCATGCGTTCCTTGGCCCCACCGAGCACGGTCCTCAACTTCAGCATGTCGCTCGAGCCCAGGAAGTGGTCGACCTCCGGAAGCTCCCGGGACAGCTCTTCGGGGTAGCGCTGGGACAGGCAGCCGGCCACGACCAGCTTCTTGCAGCTGCCGCTTGCCTTGTGGGAGCTCATCTCGAGGATCGTCTCGACCGATTCCTCTTTGGCGGGCCCGATGAAGCCGCAGGTGTTGATGACGATCACTTCGGCCGCCGAGGGGTCCTCGACGATCTCGAAGCCGGACTGATCGCTGACGCCGAGCATCACCTCGGTATCGACCCGGTTTTTCGCGCATCCCAGCGACACGAAATGTATGGTCCTCGGCTCCCCCATCCCGGCTGATTACCGGTAAATTCGCCGCTAAGCCAGCCGGCCGCCCCGGCCTGTGACGCGGGTTTCCGGGTCGATTTGCCTCCCCGGTAGATTGCCGTATAAGGGCCGCCTCGCGCGGGCAGGGCAAAAGCCCAGGGATTTCGCGCCAGGAGCCTTATAGATGTCTCGATACACAGGACCCAGGGTCAAGCGCATGCGGGCGCTCGGCATCGACCTTCCCGGTCTGTCACGTAAGACCATGTGGGATCGTCCTTATCCCCCGGGCGTCCACGGGCCGAAGTCGGCCCGACGCCGAAAGATCAGCGACTTCAAGAAGCAGCTTCTCGAAAAGCAGAAGCTGCGTTTCAACTACGGGCTCAATGAAGGCCAGTTCCGGCGCCTCTACCACGAAGCGGTGC
>CAMYMX010000081.1 GCA_947259605.1 uncultured Polyangiaceae bacterium
AGACCGACGAGATTCTCTTCGGTGACGACGCTGAAGGAGATGCGTTCATCTACTCGCTTTACGCGGACATCGCGGCCGGTCGGGTGAGCCAAGAGCTCTTGATGAAGGTTGCGGAAGCTGCGGAAGTGTATCCGGACGATATCCCACAGCTGGTCCGAATCGCCGCCCGGGTCCCTCGCGGGGACACGGTTCGACGTATTTTCATCCACCTCGAGCGGGTCTCCTCGACCGCCGGGTTTGGCGATTTCGGGCGGCGCGTGTGCCCCTTCTACAACTACTTCCAGCCGGCGTTGGTTCTGCTCGAAGATGGCGCGCTCGATGCGCAGGCCGTACTGCGGGTCGGAGCGGATTTGGTGGTCGCCCATACGTTCAACCCCGAAGTGCTCGTCGCTAGCTTCGATGACCTATGCCGACGGGGCTACCTGAGCAAGGACGTCGTCGATCGCATGTCCGAGGTCTCGGACAGCATCGAGGCTTCCACTTTTGGCCAGGCGGCCGAGCCGCTCCAGTCGCTCGTGCGAGCGATGGAGGCTGCGCGAGACGGGCTGCCCGACCGAGTCGAGGCAGACACGGTCAAAGAAGACTACCTCGCGCTCTTCGAAAGGGACCGCGCCCGCGCCAAGGCGGGCAAGCGCCGCGCGCTCTGGACACGGGAGAGTCCCTAGGCCGCACTCCATTTCACTCAGCGAACGATATCGAGCGCGTCCGCGGCCAACTCACCGAGCGTCGTCTTGGTTTCGTCCTCGAAGTCTTCGATGGTCACGACGCGCGAGTCACTCAGGAATCGCTCGAGGTCCGCTATGGATTCGGGGTCTCGCAACTGTGCAAGCGATTCGATGGCTGCCGCAACGACGTCCGCGTTCGGATGCTCCAGGAAGCGGCGAATCAGACCGAGCGCGCTTGGCTCCGCGATCTCGGCGAGGACCCAGGGGAGCTCGGACATCGCGAGCCCGATCGCCTTGCGGTCCAAGGCGCGCTCGATGCCGCGGGCGACCTCGGCGTAGCGCTCGTATCCCAGGTCTCTCAGCGCTTCGCCTGCGGCGACCCGCACCCGTGGCTCCGGGTCGTTCAAGATGGCGATGAGAGCGTCTGTCATCCGGGGGCCCGGTACCTGCGCACAGAGATCCGCCAGTCGTTCGAGCCGCATCGTGCCTTCGACGCGGTCCTCCATCGCCAGGGCACGCTCGGTTTCGCGCTCGAGAAGTGCGACCAGTTCCTCGGCGTCCTTGTGCCGAAGCAAACCAAGCTCGGCCATTCGCAGGGCGCGATCGGAGTCGAAGATACGCTGGAGCTCATTGGAAAGTGACATGGTTCGAACCATCCTTCAGGGCTCCCGCCCCGTCGAGCGCATAGGCTCGAGCTCGACGATCAGGGATCGAACGCGATCGACCGCATCGCCGGATTCTTCTTCTCGATAGCGCCGAGTCAGCTTCATGTCAGGTGAAAGGCTCCAGCCAGCGCCCGGTGTGGCCACCAGAGGCATCAGCTTCGCCGGATCGATCGGGGTGTCCTCTCTCAGGTGCAGAGTCACTCGCCTGCGGTCGGCTTCGCAGCCCAGCGCGCGGAGCTCACGGAGCAGCGGTTTGACCGACATCAAACGAACGAAGGCGCGAGCCGGAGGGGGAGGCGCTCCAAAGCGCTCTTCCATCTCGATCGCGAGCTCGTCGACCGACGCCTCGTCCACCGCGGTCGCAAAGCGCCGGTACAACGAGAGACGGAGTCCGATATCGTCGATGTAGTCCTCCGGGAGATAGTGTTCGAGCTCGACCGAAAGCTCGGGGTCGATTTCCTGCTGAAGCGGCTCGCCCTTGAGCTCCAACACGGCCTCGTTCAGCATCTGCACGAACATGTCGAAGCCAACGAGCGAAGCATTGCCGCTTTGCTCCGATCCCAAAAGATTGCCGGCGCCTCGAAGCTCCATGTCGAGGGTCGCGACTCGAAAGCCAGCGCCAAGGCCGGAGAACCGCTCGAGCGCCTCCATGCGAATTCGAGATTCCTCCGACATCTGGTTTGGCGGCGGAGTGATCAGGTAGCAATACGCGCGCTGGTCGGAGCGGCCAACGCGGCCTCTCAGCTGGTAGACCTGCGCTAGCCCAAGGGTGTCCGCTCGGTCGACCAGGATGGTGTTCGCGCGCGGGATGTCTAGCCCGCTTTCGACGATTGCGGTCGAGCAGAGAACATCGTGCGCGCCTTCCACGAAGTCGGTCATGGTCCGGTCGAGCAGTGAGGGCTTCATCTGGCCGTGGGCAATGGCGATCCGGGCATTCGGAAGAAGATCTTGAAGGCGTTGAGCACGTTCGTACAGGCCCTCGATGCGGTTGTAGACGAAGAACACCTGACCACCGCGACTGAGCTCTCGCTCGATTGCTTCTTTGATCAAATGGTCGTCCCAGCGGCAGACGAAGGTTCGCACGGAGCGTCGGTCCTGGGGTGCCGTCGTGATCAACGAAAGGTTGCGCATGCCGCCAACCGCCAACTGCAGCGTGCGCGGAATGGGGGTTGCGCTCAGCGTGATCACATCGATGTTGGTCCGGAGCTTCTTGATGCGCTCTTTATGCGTGACGCCAAACCGCTGCTCTTCGTCGACAACCAGAAGGCCGAGTGCGGCGAAGTGAACGTCTTTGGAGAGAACCCGGTGCGTACCGATGACCACGTCGACGGTGCCGTCCTTCAAGCCGGTCAGCACTTCGAGCTGTTTGCTTCGCGAGACGAATCGCGACAGCACTTCGACGCGAAGCGGGTATCCGTCCAGGCGGGAGGAGAACGTTCGATAGTGCTGCTGGGCCAAGACCGTCGTCGGGCATAGGACCGCCACCTGACGTCCGCTCATCGCCACGCGAAAAGCCGCTCGAAGCGCAACTTCCGTTTTTCCGAAGCCCACGTCTCCACAGACCAGCCGGTCCGTCGGCTGCGGCTCTTCGAGGTCTGCCATCACGTCCTCGATGGCCTTCTCTTGATCCCGGGTTTCTTCGAACGGGAACGTCGCCTCGAACTCCGCATAGGCGGTTCCAGTGGGCTCAAACGGCTCACGCCTGACCGCGGTCCGCTCCGCGTAGAGCTTCAAAAGCTCCTCGGCCATCTGTTGCACGGCCTTGTGTACGCGCCCCTTCTTGGTTCCAAACGTCGTGCCGCCCAGTCGATCGAGCTTTGGCTGGTGTCCTTCGCCGCCTTTGAACTTTTGGATCACCCCGAGACGGGTGACCGGGACGAACAGCTTGTCCCCGCCCGCGTACTCGACGACCATCACTTCGACGGTCTGAGCGGTGCGACCGTGAAGCCGGTCCATTGCGGTCAGGCTCAATTCCTTGTGTTGGAGACCGAGGTATTTGCCCACTCCGTGGTCGACGTGGACGACGAAGTCGCCAGGGCTGAGCTCTCGAAGGTCTTCGAGGAAGCGCTGCTGTTGCCGGCGCGTTTGGCGCTGGCTGCGGCGCTGCCGAACCCGGGAGCCGAAAATCTCTTCCTCCGTCACATAGACAATGCCTTCGCTCCAGAGCACGAACCCGTCGCGAAGCTCTCCCAAGGTTATTTCGTCCAGGATCCGTGCAGGCACGCCGTAGCTCTTGAGTAGATCGACCAAGCGGTCGGCCTGGTGCTGGGTTCGGCCGACCAGAGAGACTCGCACGCCCTGCTCCGTCCATTCTCGGAGCTGGTCGGCGAGGGGTTGCAGCCCCCGATCTCCGTGTCCTTTTTGCGCACGCAGCTCGGCGATGAGGGGCTGCTGGTCCGACGCGCTCACTCGAATCAATGCGTTTCCCGGCTGTGCAAACGCCGCGATGATCGGTCCCTCGTCGTCGCCAGCGGCGCCGTGAACCGCCAAGCGATGTGACACCATCGCCGAATACCCTAGGAGCTGTTGAGTGAGCTCGTCTTCGTTCATGTAGTACGCAGACAAGTCGAACGTTGGCCGGTCGCGCCGCGCCGCGTACTCGTCCTTCGCCTGTTGCAGCTCTACACGAACCGAGCTCGCGATGGCGAGAGGATCGGACAGCACCAGCCGTAGGTCTTTGGGGAGGTAGTCGAAGAGCGTGTCGAGCCGATCGAAGTAGGCCGGTAGCAGGGCGTTCGAAGTCAGAGCGCCGGAGCCACGGTCGAGCTCGGCCACCAGCTCTCGAGCTTGCAGCGTGGGCATGTTCATCTCGTCGCACAGCTCCCGCACGGCCGTCTTGGCCCGAGCGATCCCGACGGGCGTGTCCGGCACCTCCCGGGAGGCGGCGAGCTGAAGCGAGTCGATTTCGTCGACGGTCTTCTGATCGTCAGGGTTGAAACGTCGAATACGCGACACGAGATCGTCGTCGAGCTCGATTCGAAAGGGAAGGGCGGCATCCGGACCGAAGACATCGATGAGGGCCCCACGCGCGGAGAACGTTCCTCGGTCCTCTACGAGGGGGACTCTGAGGTAGCCGAGCTCCGACAAACGCCGGACGAGATCATCGCGCTCGATCTGCTCGGCGATTTCGATCGAAAGGAGACCAGACTTCACGTGGTCGACAGGTGGGACGCGGCGAATGAGCGCGGGGGCGGGGACGATGAGCACGCGCCAGGGTTGCTCTTCGGCGAGCTGCGCCAAGATCGCCATGCGCTGCATCTCCGCTCGCCGGTCCGGCACGACGTCGAGGAGTGCGCTCGTGTCCGCCGCGGTGAACAACAGGACGTCGGCGTTCTCGCCGGGAAGGAGGAAACGCAGATTCGACTCGTGTCGGTAGGCCTCTTCGAGGTCCGCTGCGATGACGACGAAACGTCGTTCGGGATGAGCTGACGCGGCCTCCGCGATTGACCAGTCGAGGGCGCCTCGAGGGATGGATGCCACGTCGATCCGGTCAGGGGATCCGAGCGCCTCCACCAGATCACCGATCGGGGCATTCGCGTTTTCTAGCGCCGCTTCAAGCGACATCGGGTTGCTTGCGCATGACCTGCCGGATTCGCTGGGCCAGCCAGGGAGGGGTCACGACCGTAGTTGCCATCACCATGAGAACGATCGCTGCGTACACGCCCGCTCCGATGAGCGGCTCGCCTTCGAACGTGATGCCTGCGCCGACATTGGCGAAGATGAGCCCCACCTCACCGCGAGGGATCATGCCGATGCCGACGGTGAGCCTGTCCGCGGTGGCGCCGCGAACGCCCAGGCCCGATACCAGCTTGCCGACAACGGCAACCAAGGTCAGCGCGAGAGCCAGGAACAGAGGCTCTGCTCCAATGCCTCCGACCTTGACCATCATGCCCGTGCGGACGAAGAAGATCGGCGCCATTACGGCCACGATGGGTCCGATGATCTCGGTGAGGTCATGCGCGGATTTGCGGCCAAACGGCCTGACATGGACCTCGTCGAGGATCAGCCCTGCCGCGAACGCGCCTACGATGGGTGCGAGCCCTGCGGCGCCGGAAATGCCGGCAAGAAGCAGGCAAAGGCCGATCGCGACCGCGGCGAGGACATCCTGGGTCCGAAGCTTCGAGGCGAAACGAAAGACACCGGGCATGACGAACGCGCCCAAGAGCAGCGCGCCAATCAGGAAGCCTGCCGCCAACCCGATGATCCTCGTCAGGTCCAAGGGCCCTGGCATCGAACCGAACTCCGCGATACTGGCGACCACTGCAAGGACGATGAGGCCGAGGACGTCGTCGATGACCGCCGCGCCGAGAATGACGCGAGTCTCGGGCCGTGCCATCGCATTGAGATCTTTCAAGACACGCGCGGTGATCCCCACGCTGGTCGCGGCGAGGGTCGCCCCGATGAAGAGGTGAAGCGAAAAGGGCTCGTCGGGAAGCAGCCAGAGGCTCACGCCATACCCGAGCGCCATGGGTGCGACCACACCGATGATGGCCACGAGACCGGAAGTCGGCGCGACCGCGCGCATTTCGGTCAGGGTCGACTCGAGGCCGACCTCGAAGAGTAATAGAACGACGCCGAGCTCCGCGAGAAATTCGACCGGCACCAGCTCGGCCGCGCCTTCGAAGGTATGGATGCCGAGCAGATTCAGGTTCCCGAGCACGATGCCGACACAGAGCTCACCGAGGACTGACGGCTGATTCAGGCGCACCGCGACTTCGCCTCCGAGCTTTGCAGCGAGGATCATCGCGGCAAGGATCAGCCAGACTTCGTAACTCAGTCCGTGACCATCGCCGCTGGCCAGCGCAATGGCTGGAATCGCCGCGAACAGAAAGAGCAGAAGGAAAAACCGAGCCGGTCTGCGGCGCATCGCGCCCGACCATAGATACGGAGGTCTGGGTGGGCAAGGCAGCCGCACGGGCGCGAGCTTGCCAGCGCCGGGCGCCCGGGGTAAATGAATGGTCATTCAGTTAAGGGAGGACCATGGACCGACATCTATTTTCCGAGGAACACGAGATCTTCCGAAGCAACTTCCGGCAGTTCATCGAAACCCGGGTCCTCCCGCAACAAGCCAAGTGGCGGGCGCAGGGTGTGGTCGACCGCGACATTTGGCTCGAAGCCGGTGAGGCCGGATTTCTCTGTCCATGGATGCAAGAGGAGTATGGCGGCGCCGGGGGGGATTTCCTTCATTCGGTGATCGTCATGGAAGAGCTCTCTCGAGCCTATGAATCCGGCTGGGCGGCTAGCCTGCACTCCGACATCATCGTTCCGTACATCCACGCCTTCGGGAGCCCCGAGCAAAAGTCCAAGTGGTTGCCCGGCTGTGTTAGCGGTCAGACCGTCACCGCCTTGGCCATGACCGAGCCGGGGACCGGTTCCGATGTAGCCGCGATTGCAACCACCGCCAAGCGTGAGGGCGACGAGTACGTGATCAATGGAGCGAAGACCTTCATCTCAAACGGAATGAGCTGCGACCTCGTCGTTGTCGCGGCCCGAACGGCAAATTCCGACGACCCGCACCGCAGCGTATCGCTCTTCGTCGTCGAAGCGGACGCTCCCGGGTTCATCCGGAGCCGCAAGCTTGAAAAAATGGGGATGGAAAGCCAAGACACCGCCGAGCTCGCGTTCGACGAATGTCGGATCCCGGCCGGGAACCTGCTGGGCCAAGAAGGCATGGGCTTCATGATGCTCATGCAGCAGCTTCAGCAAGAGCGGCTCTGCGTTGCAATCCTCTCACAGGCCAGCGCTGAGAAAGTACTCGAAGACGCGATCGCCTATACGCAAGAGCGCAAGGCCTTCGGGCGGTCGATCTCCAAATTTCAAAATACACAGTTCACGTTGGCGCAATGCGCAACCGAAATCGAGGTAGGTCGGGCGTTCTTGGACAGTCTCGTCGGACGGCACATGGCGGGGGAATACCTCGTCAAGGAGTGCTCGATGGCCAAGCTCTGGCAGACCGAAATGCAGGGCCGCATTGTGGATGCCTGTCTGCAGCTCTACGGCGGGTACGGCTACATGCTGGAGTACCCGATCAGCCGTGCGTATGTCGATGCTCGCGTTCAACGTATCTATGCGGGGACGAGCGAAATCATGAAGGTGATCATCGCCAAGCAGATGGGGCTCTGACGCGTCGGTTCGGGCGGCCGCATGACGCTGACCATTTCGCGCCAAGTCGGGGCACGCGTTCGACGCCCCGCCGCATCTTGATTCATGATTGCCAGCGAGTTGAATCTTGACCAGCCGGCTGCAGTTTGTTTAGGTCCCGGTGTGACAACCGAATCTGGTTCAGGAAATGGAGAGGGTCCGCCTGAGGGGGCGGATCCGCCTCCAAAGCCCGATTCGGACGCCGGGCCTCGCGTGAGCCGGATGCGGATCGGGGGCGAGGACATCCTCGTCTTGAGCGTCCCTTTGCCGCAGTTGCGCTACCCAGAAGGCACGACTTCGGCGGAGCATAAAATTATCGATGCAGTGCTCGAAGGCCTTACCGTCAAGGAGATCGCCGAGCGGCGCAACGCTTCCCTGCGCACCGTGACGACGCAGCTCGGTGCGATATTCCGGAAGGCCAACGTCAACTCTCAAGCCGAGCTCATCGCCATCATGACCGAAGACGCCGCCAACGACGAATTCGATGCCTGATCTGGCGGCCCATTCGCGCCACGATCTCGAAACGAATCTTGGTGGAAAAAAAGAAGACGCGGTCGGTCAGCCCGTTATCCGACCGACCGCGTCGATGCCCAACTCAAGAGTCGAGCAGGTAGCTGAGCGCACGATTTGGATCTCTGTCTGCTTAGCCCCTGTTGGATTATTCATATATCGTCTGGCCCATCTTATCCATACGTAATTGTTCACACCGAATACGTAATTGTTTACCGAGAGGCCGGAGATCGCTCGGAAACGTCTGCGCAACATGCGGAAACGCCCGGACCGCCGGCCATGTGTTCAGCGCGACGTTACGCTCGAGCCAATGCTGTAATGAACGCAGCCATCCCGGGCCATGCCATGCCGGGCGGCAGACTGATGATCGGCTGCTTCATGCCGAGCTCACGCCGGCGCGCGATCTCGCGGCGGCAATAGATCGGGTCGCCGGAGATCGTGAGCGCTTCGATCATATCGTCCGTCACGGCGTCGGGCGCCATCTTGCGCGTCGCCTTGTTCGTGTAGAGCCGCGCGATTTCGTCGCATTCATCCGCGTAGCCAAAGCCGCTGAGAAGCTGTTTGTAGTAGTCGCCCATGCCTCCAATGTAAAAGGAGATCATCTCCCGCGCCTTCCGAGAAGCTCCTTTCCCGGGGATTGGAATGACAGTGGTGAAAGGTGCGGTCGTGATTTCATTCGGGCTACGGCCGGCTTTCGCAGCACCCTCTGCGATCCAGGCACGGCCATCGCTGAGCCGGTTGTACGGCCAGAAAACTGGCATCCAGCCGTCCGCCATCTCGCCGATGCTGGTGATCGACTTCTGTTTTAGAGCGGCGACATAAATTGGAATGTGCCGGCGCGTTGGCTTGAAGTCGAGTGTGAAGGGCCGGTACTGACGGAGTTTGGTGTCGGCTTCGTTCAGCGGTCGCCCGTCGAGCATGGTGCGTACGACGCGGATGACGTCTCGGGTCTGCGTGAGCGGCTTCTCGAAGTCGCGGCCGTGCAGGCCCTCGACGACGTTCTTCGCGCTGGTGCCGATTCCGAGGATGAACCGCCCGCCGCTGATCTCGTCGAGCGTAGCGGCCTGCATGGCGATGAGCGCGGGTGAACGGCTGAAAACGTTGATGATGCCGGTGGCGATCTTGATCCGTTTTGTCTTGAGAGCGATTTCGGTCAGCAGGGAAAAGACCTCGTACCCCCAAACCTCCGGGAGCCAGAACGAGTCATATCCCAGGCGGTCCGCCAGGACGGCGGCTTTGACGTAGGTCTTGCGATCATACTCACGCCAGAAGGCCAAAAGGCCAGTGGATTGCTTGTCTAGCATCGCCTCGCTCCTTGAAAGGCTGTCTTAGGTCCCGGACCGCCCTCGTGCCAGCCGTTCTTGCGCGCCGCCGGCCGACCAAGGTTACTTGCCGCGAAACTCCGGCTTCCTTTTCTCGAGAAATGCCCGCACGCCTTCCCTGAAATCCTCGCTCTGATAGCACCGCTCGATCGAATCGTTGACGCGTGCGGCGTCTCGTTCGGCTTCGAGCTTGGCGAGCTCTTGCAGGCTGATCTTAGCGCTCTGGATGGTGAGCGGGGCGTTGTTGGCGATCATCTGCGCGAGCTCATCCACGCTGGCGTCGAGCGAATCCTTCGCGAACACCTCGTTCACGAGCCCGATGTGTCGTGCTTCGTCGGCCCCGACCCGTCGCGCGGTGAACAAGAGGTCGGCAGTTTCGGAGAAGCCGACGATTCGGATCAGAGTGCGGATGCCAGCCGTGTGGTAGCCGAGGCCGAGGCGGGCCGGCGGAACTGCGAAGCGGGCGTCGGCCGCGGCATAGCGAAGATCGGCTGTCAGGGCGATCGCTGCGCCGCCGCCAATGCAGAAACCATGAATGCATGCGATCAGGGGCTTCTCCAGGGATTGCAAGGCGGTGAATGCTCGCGCGGTGAGGGCGTCGTAGTCTCTTCCGGCATTTCCCGTGCGGGTCCTTTCGAACTCCGAAATATCCGCGCCCGAGACGAACGCTTCGGACCCCGCGCCACGCATGATCACGACTCGAACCCGGGAGTCGTCTTGCAGCGTTTGGACGGCGCCGGGTATTGCATCCCACATGTCGACCGTGATGGCGTTACGGCGCTTTTGGTGGTCGAATACCATCTGCGCAATGGGTCCATCCCGTTCGATTCTTACCTGTCCGCTCATCGGCTCCCAGCCTAGAG
>CAMYMX010000082.1 GCA_947259605.1 uncultured Polyangiaceae bacterium
GCCTTTTCGCTTGTGTATGATCTCGCTGAGATCGTCGGTGGCGAGCTCGACGTTTTCCATGATGCGAACGATTCGCGGCCCCGCTTCGTCCGTGACCACTTTGATGTTCTCCAGCGCATCGCTGAGATTGCGAAGCGCGCTCTCCATCCGGTCGCCAGCTTCCTCGGTCCCAAACGCCCGTTCCATTTGAGTCGTGATCTTCTTCACGCTCTGAGCAATATCGTTGACGGTCACCATGATGTCGTCGGTCTGCACGCCCTGCTCGGTGCCGCGGATCTCCCCTCCGTCCGGAATAACCGGCAGCCCCGGCGTACCCGGCCGGAGCACCAATGCCCGTTCCCCGAGGAGCGAGAGGCTTCGCATGGTGACCCGGGCGTCTTCGTAGAGCGTGAGGTGCCCCTCGATGCGGAGATCGACTCGAGCGCGGGTGCCCTCCAGCCGGATCGACGAGATGTAACCGACCGGAATCCCCGCAACCAAGACCCGAGACTTTGCGACCAGTCCCTGAACGTCGCCGAAGTACGCATATACCCCGTAGCCGGAGTCCGCGGTCGATCGCTCGTCGACGTAACGGTAGACAGCAAAGGTGACGATCAGTCCGAAAACCACCATCAGGCCGACTCGGGCCGCGTTCCACGTCTCTCGCATGAAGCCGGGCGAATCGTAGTCGAAGCAGAACTAAACAGCCATGGCTCCATGCCCAAGAGAGTCGGAAACTCCGGTCCTTGCAGTGCCGCACGACAACCGCTATGGCTTTCCACTTGTCTGAGGGGATCGATGCGCTGACGGCGGCCGCACTGGGCGCATTGCAGGGGCTGACGGAATTCCTGCCAGTGTCGAGCAGCGGGCACGTTGCCATCGCCGCGCACTACTTCGGCATCCGCGAAAGCTCGCTCGCGCTCGTCATTTTCCTTCATTTGGGCACATTGCTCGCCACCGTCCTGTTGTTTCGGCAAGACATCGCTGGGTTGATCCGCGAAGCAGGCGCCGCAATGCGCAAGCCCGAGCGCTTCATCAGAACCCCGGAGGGCCGCACTCTGGTCGCGATTCTGCTCGCCACGTTGGTCACCGCTTCACTTGGGCTGTTTCTTCGCAACACGGCCGAGGCCTTCGCCACGGACCTGAGACTGGTCGGCTATGGGTTCCTCATCTCGGCGGCTTTCCTGCTCGCAAGCGGGATCGCTCGAGGATCGAGCGATGAGGTTTCGTGGCCTCAGGCGATTGGCATTGGACTCGCTCAAGGTGTGGCCGTTCTTCCGGGGGTCAGCCGGAGCGGGGTCACCATCGCGATCGCCATGCTACTTGGGGTCGAGAGCAACACCGCATTTCGGTTCTCGTTTCTGGTCTCGCTGCCAGCCATCGTCGGAGCTGCGGTCTTCGAGGCAAGCGGCGCAGAAGGCCTCGGGTCTCTCGGGCTCGGTGCGTGGGTCGGAGGCGCAACGGCCTTGGTGACGGGATACGTCTCGCTTGTTATCCTCCGCCAGATCATTCTCGTCGGACGGATGTGGACGTTCGCACTATACCTCGTGCCTCTCGGAGTATTCCTGATCGCGCACTGAGGCACGGATTGGCTCATGACAAACAGCGAAAAAGCATATGCGGTGATCATGGCGGGAGGCTCCGGCACGCGATTCTGGCCGCTTTCGCGGAGCAACCGGCCCAAGCAGTTCCTCGCGCTCGGCCCCGACGACCGTTCCTTGCTTCGAGCGACCGCTGAGCGCGTTTGGGACGTGCTGCCCCCGGAACGCACCTTCGTCGTCACCTCGGAACAGCTCCGCGAGCAAGTGGAGCGAGAGCTTCCCGAGCTGCAGCCTGAGCAGATCCTCGCCGAGCCGGTGGGCCGCAACACCGCGCCTTGCATCGGATGGGCAGCAACCCACGTGAAGCGGCTCGACGACGATGCGATCATGGCGGTCCTGCCCGCAGACCACTACATTCGCGAAACAGAGGCCTATGTCGACACGCTCCGTCGCGGACTCGAAGCCGCAACACACGGCGACTACGTCACGATCGGAATTCGCCCTGGACGAGCGGAAACCGGCTACGGCTACATCGAAGTCGGCTCGGAGATCGACCCTGGAGTCTTTCGGGCCCGACGCTTCGTGGAAAAACCGAACCGCCAACGGGCCGAACAGTTCGTCGCGAACGGGAATTTCCTCTGGAACAGCGGAATGTTCTTCTTTCTGGCCTCTCGAATTCTCGAGGCGATCGATCAGCACCTTCCCGGTCTCGGTCGGGAGCTGCAGCGCTACGACGTGGCCGCAAGAGCGGGGAATGAGGCAGCCCTGGTTCGTGAAACCTACGGAGCGCTGCCGGCCGTGAGCATCGACCACGGCATCATGGAAAAGGTCAGCGCGGTCAGCGTGGTGCCGGGCACCTTTGAATGGTCCGACCTTGGAAGCTGGACTTCGGCGTGGGAGCTCGCGTCCCAAGATGAGCGGGCCAATGTCTTGCCCGAGGGCGCCATCGCGGTCGACGCCAGCGGCAATTTCGTCTCGGCGCCCGATGGCAAGCTCATTGCCCTGGTTGGCGTGCAGGACCTGGTCGTGGTGGATGCGGGCGACGCGCTGTTGATCGTCCCGAGGGAACGCGCCCAGGACGTGCGGGAAGTCGTCGCCGCCCTTCGTGAACGAGGCGACCAGAGGCGGTGACCCGATGAATCCACACGTTTTTCGTGAATACGACATCCGGGGACACGCCGAGCGCGATTTCGACGATTCGTTCGTGCGAGCGTTGGGGCTGAGCCTCGGCACCTTCTTCACCGAGCGAGGTTTGAAGCGCATCGGCATCGGGCGTGACTGCCGCCTGAGCTCGCCACGCCTCCACGAAGCCTTGTGCGCCGGGCTGATCGAAACCGGCCTGCAGCTGGTGGACATCGGCGTCGGCCCAACGCCGCTCTTGTACTTCGCCGTGCATGAGCTCGACCTCGACGGCGGCGTCCAAATCACCGGGAGTCACAACCCTCCGGACGAGAACGGCTTCAAGATGATGGTGGGCAAGGGCTCCCTGTACGGTGACGACATCGAAGAGCTCCGCACGGTCATGAAGAATGAACGCTTCCACCGCGCTGCGGGAGGCTCGATCGAGGCAATCGACCCGACCCCGGCCTATGTGAAGAGGGCACAGGAGGACATCCAGCTCGGACGACGCGACATCCGATTCGCGATCGATGCGGGAAACGGCGCGGGCGGCCCCCTCGCCCTCCAAACGACCAGGGCGCTCGGGCTCAACCCCGTGGCAATGCTCTGCGACATGGACGGTACCTTTCCCGTTCACCACGCCGATCCGACAGAGCCAGAAACGCTCGAGATGCTCATCGATCGTGTAGTGAAAGATGGACTCGAGCTCGGCTTTGCCTATGAC
Organism: uncultured Polyangiaceae bacterium; assembly: GCA_947259605.1. Classification (GTDB taxonomy): domain Bacteria; phylum Myxococcota_A; class Polyangia; order Polyangiales; family Houyiibacteriaceae; genus SG8-38. The sequence continues at coordinate 3,364 of CAMYMX010000082.1, forward strand.
GGCGATGCCGACCGGGTCGGCGTGGTCGATGCGCGCGGCGAGGTCATCTGGGGCGACAAGCTCATGATCATCCTTTCGCGCGCCCTGCTGAAGAATCACCCCGGCGCGACGATCATCGGCGAAGTGAAATGCTCGCAAACGATGTACGACGACATCGAAGCGCATGGCGGGCGCGGCGTGCTGTGGAAGACCGGGCACTCGCTGATCAAGACAAAAATGAAAGAGGAAAAGGCCCTTCTCGCCGGAGAGATGAGCGGGCACATTTTCTTCGCGGACCGCTACTACGGCTTCGATGACGCCATCTATGCAACGCTCCGAATTCTAGAAATCGTGTCGCACAGCGATGTACCACTTCACGAGATGCTGGCCGACGTGCCCCAAACATTCGCCACACCGGAGATCCGCGTCGACTGTGACGACGCCCGAAAGTTCGAGCTCGTTCAGCAGATTGTCGACCACTACCGGCCTACGCACCCGCTGGTCGACATCGACGGCGCGCGCATCCAATTCGAAGGAGGTTGGGGGCTGGTTCGCGCCTCCAACACTCAGCCGGTCCTGGTCCTGCGCTTCGAAGCGGACACCGAGGCAGGGCTCGAGTCGATTCGGAGCGAAGTCGAGTCAGTCCTCGGGCGTTTCAGGAGCAGCTGACGCCGGGAGCTCTGGCAGCGCGATTTGCAGGGTGGCGCTCCGCACCGTCTGGCCCTCCACCGCTTGCCAGTCGCTGGGCCCGATGACGGCACGGTGGGTCTCGTGCTCAGGATGAACGACCAGAATCTCCTGGCCCTCGTGAATCGAAGCCGCATGGATGCGTACGCTGGGCCCAACCCCTAAGTAGCGATACACCTTTGCACCGGGCGGATTTGTGATGACGCGGACCCTAGCCTTCTCCACGGTGTCGACGGAAGAAGGCTCTGTCTTCGCGTCGCCGAAATCGAGCTCGCTCGATGGGTCGACGACCGCATCGGCCTGAATCGCGAGCTCATAGAGCAAGCCGTCTTCGGTGGTCGCCCAACTCGCACCACGGGGAACGATGGACCTCGACGGCCGGAGCCCACGGTCGAAGACGATGAATTCATGATCGGCATCGATTGCGAGCCCGTCTGCAATCGCGGGACCGCGGCCGACGAAGACGAAGACCTGCGCGTCGATCGGAGTGACCGTGACGTCGATGACGCCCGGCGTGACCGAAACGGCGGGTGGCTGAAGCAGTGCGTCCAGGGCACCCGAGCTAATCAGCGCATAGAGCCCTAGGCCCACGACTGCGGCAACCAGCAAAACGCCCAAGCCGCCACGGCGCTTCGGGGGCTGCGAGACCGCGAACGAAGGCCTATCGTAGGCGGGCTCAGACGCTGCCGCCGACTCCCTGGCGGGCAACGGTGAAGGAATGGACTCGGCGTGGGACACCGACCCGGTCCCAAACACAGACTCGGTCGGCGTCTCCAAGAGAGCCGCGGTGCCGTTCCCCGTCTCCGACACCAACCCAGACGCTGGCGCTGGCGCTGGCGCTGACTCCCTCTCCTCGTCACGGGACCATTTTCGAATCGTCGCCGTGATCGGCTCGGGCCCCGGCTGACGCGGTTGCTCCGGAAGCTCTGCAACCGCAGCGCGCGAGTCCAAACCCGCTGGCGCCCTCCGATCCGGGACGGCGGCCGAGGTCGTGGCGACCGCGGGCTTCGAAGGCGGAACCGGAAGCGTCTCCGGTTGCGCATGGACGTCGACCTCGCGGCTCAGCGCGCTCGGGATCCGGATTTGCTCCGTGCTCTGCTCGTCCGGGTTCCACTGCTCCACCTGCGAGACGGCCTGTGAGGGCTCCAAGGTCCTCGTGGCAGGATCCCGCAGCAATTCCTCGAGCTCGGTGTCCAGTTCGCGCGGATCGACCTGAGAGGGCTCAGGCGCCGGCGGCCGGTCGCTCTCACGAACGAGACGCGCGAGCACGCGTCGCGATGCGCCACGGTTGATGGGGATGAGCGACGCCTCGATGGCGTCGTGCAAACGCCGAAGATCGTGCGGGCTCTGGCCGGTCGTGCTGTCTCGGACGAGCTGCAAAAGGTGCGGGGGGACGCCGGGGCCCGCCGCGACGAGGAGCCGCGCGAGAACAAAGACCAGCGAACGGGCCGCCTCGTCCGGCTCGGCCCGCTCCGCCTCGTCGGACACGACGACCGAGCCTTCCAAAGTGACTCGGACATCGTCCGGGTCGATCTTCACAGCCTGCAGCAGGAGACCCTCGCAGGCCTCCAGAGCAACGAAAGCGCCGATCTCGAACGGAAGCCGATCGCCGCGCCGCTCCAGCTCCTGCACCAGTTGGCCCACGCCGACGTCTCTGCCCATCGCTACCCCTCAATCCCGCTCAGGCGGGCGCACGCAAACCCCATGGTCGAGCAGGTACTCCTTGACCTCCGCCACAGTGTAATGACCGTCGTGAAAGATAGAAGCCGCAAGCGCCGCATCCGCTCCTCCGGCCGCAAGACCTTCATGCACGTGCCCGAGGGTCCCCACGCCTCCCGAAGCTACAACCGGAATCGAGATTGCGTCCACAACTGCACGAGTTAACAGCAAATCATAGCCGTCCTGAGTCCCGTCTCGGTCCATGCTGGTCAGCAGGATTTCGCCAGCGCCATAGTCGGCCATCTGCCGGGCCCAGGCGATCGCATCGAGCCCCGTATCCCGCCTTCCGCCATGCGTATAGACCGTCCACTTCTCGGCGGCGCCCGGAACTCGCTTTGCATCGATCGCCACCACGATCGCCTGAGAGCCGTACGCCTCGGCCATTTCTCGGATGAAGTCCGGGTTCGAAACAGCGGCGCTGTTGATCGAGACCTTGTCGGCGCCAGCATGTAGGAGCTCACTCACATCGCGCCGCTCTCGCACGCCCCCGCCAACGGTGAGCGGGACCGCAACGGTCGAGGCCGTCCGGTCGACTAGGTCGAACAGGGTGCGGCGATTCTCGTGCGATGCCGTGATGTCGAGGAAGGTGATCTCATCGGCCCCGCCGGCGCTATACCGCTGCGCCGACTCGACTGGATCGCCCGCATCCCGAAGTCCGACGAAGTTGATGCCCTTGACGACGCGCCCTTCTTTGACGTCGAGACAGGGGATGATTCGCTTTGCCAGCATCAGGCCTCCGCCAGCGCTGCGAAGGCTTCAGAAAGCGTGAAGGCGCCCGAGTAGAGCGCGCGCCCGCAAACCGACGAGCGAACGCCTGCCGCACTGAGCGCGCGAAGATCGTCGAGCGAGCCAATTCCGCCCGAGGCGATCACGGTCGTCTCGACCCGCGACTGCAAGCCGGCAGTGCCTTCGACGTCTGGCCCCTTGCGCGTGCCATCCCTGTGGATGTTGGTGAAGAGAATGGCCCCGATGTTCCAGCCATCGACTTCCTCGGCGAGCTCTGTGACGTCTTGCGCGCTCTGCTCTTGCCAGCCCTCGACGGCGATCTTTCCGTCGCGCGCATCGAGCGCCATCACGACGCCTCTCGGGTAGCGGTCGCAGATCGCCCGGGCGACGTCGGGCTCCTTCACGACCACGGTGCCGAGCACCACGCGAGCTGCGCCAGCGTCCATCCATTGCGCCGCAACATCTTCGTTGCGAACACCCCCACCGATTTGAACTCGGAGCTTGGTCTCGCGCAGGATGGCCTGGATGATCGGGACGTGCACGGGCTGACCCTGGCGCGCACCTTCGAGGTCGACGACGTGAAGCCGCTGGGCGCCCTGACCCTCGAATCGCTTTGCCATGGCAACCGGGTCATCGTCGTAGACGGTAACCTGCTCGTACTTGCCCTGGTGCAGCCGTACGACCTTACCGTCGAGCAGATCGATCGCTGGAATCAACTCCACGCGACATCTCCGAGGAAGTGACCGATCAACCGGGCACCGGCGTGCTGACTCTTTTCCGGGTGGAACTGGCATGCGAGGACGTTTTCCCGAGCGATGGCCGAACAGAACGGCCCGCCGTAGTCGGTGGTCGCGACCACGAGGCTTTCGTCGGCCGGGACGCAGTAGTAGCTGTGAACGAAGTAGTACCACTCTTCGTTCTCGAAGACCGGATGTCGGCTTTCGATCTGGTTCCATCCGATGTGCGGCACCTTGAGCTTGCGTCCCTCCGTATCGCGCAAGTCGGTCCCGAAGCGCTTCACGGCTCCCCGGAAGATGCCGAGCCCTTTTTCCTCCGGCGCCTCTTCGCTTTCGTCGAATAAGGCTTGCATCCCAAGGCAAATGCCGAGGTAGGGACGACCGCTCACGATCCAAGCGCGCACCGCCTCGCCCAGCTCTCCGGCCAGCGCATGCGCGCACTCCTTGAAGGCGCCCTGCCCCGGCATCACGAGGCGATCGGCTCGCAGCAGGACATCTGGATCCGCGCTCAGCTCGGCGTTCGCCCCGGCACGCTCGAACGCCTTTGCAACGCTGTGCAAATTCCCGAGCCCAAGATCGACAATCGCTACGCGGCCTGCAGTCATTCGGTCAACGTGCCCTTGGTCGAAGGCACCCCCACGACCCGAGGGTCGATTTCGGTCGCCTTCCGAAGGGCACGAGCAAAAGCCTTGAAGCTGATTTCGATGACGTGATGGAGATTCTCGCCGGCGTGTTGGCGCATGTGCAGGTTACATTGGCTGCCGCGCGCGAAGCCCTCGAAAAACACCTCGGCGAGCTCCGCATCGAAGTCGCCGATCTTCGCCTTTGGAAGCGTGACGGCCCAGACGAAGTACGGGCGACCGGACAGATCGAGAGCGCAGGTAACGCAGGCTTCATCCATCGGCAGGGTCGCAGAACCAAAACGTCGAATGCCAGACTTTTCACCGAGGGCGATGCCAAAGGCCTGCCCAAGCGCGATGGCCAGGTCCTCGGTCGTGTGGTGCCCGTCGATGTGCGTATCGCCGAGGGCGCGCACCTCCAGGTCGAACAGCCCGTGCTTAGCGAGCTGTTCCACCATGTGCGTGAGAAACCCAATCGGGGTCTCCACCTGGTACTGGCCGCTGCCGTCGAGATCGAGCACCACGCGGATGTCAGTCTCTTTGGTCCGACGCTCTATCGTCGCTGTTCGTCCCATGACGCCGCTACCATAGCCTGGAAATCGTTCCAGGCTACCAAACTAGCCCGACTTCATCCGTTGGAGAACTTCTTCGAGCTTGGCCCTGAGGTCGTCGTTGTCGGGCTCGTTTTGAATCGCCATTTTTAGGTTGAGCTTTGCTTGGGCCCAGTCCTCCGACTTGATCGCTCGAAGAGCGCGCGAGAAAAACGCCCGAGCCTTGCCGGAGCGCAAGGTGACTCCGCCCGGCACTCTGATCGTCCGGCGTTTCTCCTCGGCGCGATCCTCGGAATAACGAAGCAAGCCCTTCTCGAGACCTTCGTTGTAGAGCTTGCGCTTCATGGGATCGAGGAGGATCCGATAGGCCTCGCTGCCCAGCTGGTAGCGCTCCGTGTGTCGGGCCGCCTCTTCCGGCGAGCCGGTGAAGTTGTCCGGATGATGCTCGCGCGCAAAACGATGGAAGGCGGTGCGAATCTCGTCGGAGCTCGCGACAGGCGTGACGTCCAAGACCTGGTAGTAGTCGTACCGGTCTGCCGGGTCCGACATTGCTCAGCCTCCGAGCTTCGCCTCGTGGCGCTCACGAAGCTGCTGGATTTGCTCTTCGGGCAGCTCACCGATGAGCTTGATGGCGATCTGTTGTTGATGGCCGGTTCCGACGTCTTGCGCCCTGACCTGGAGCGTGCCGTCGGCGTCGATCATGAAGCGAACCGCGATTTGAACCTTGCCGCGAGTCGCCGGACGCAGCCCATCGAGCACGACCTCCCCGAGGAGTTGGTTCGCAGAGATTTTTCGGTCCTCGCCCTGGCAGATGCGGACAACGACGCTCTCCTGTCGATCGCGGGCCGTGGTGAACATTTTGGTTTGGCCGGCGGGGATCGCCGAGTTGCGGCGGATGATTCGCTCGCAGTAGCCGTCGACCGTTTCGACGCCAAGCGAGAGCGGCGTGACATCGAGCAGCAATGGCGCCTGTGGAACCGTCTCCTGCGGTGCGACCGCGGCAATCGCGCCCGTGACGGTGTCGACCTCTTCGTCGAGCGCAGCACGGAGCGTCGCCGGGGCCTGGCTTCCGAGGTCGAATTCGACATCGGCGTGCGCGCCCTCGTCGATGGGCACCGAGTCACCACCGAACGCCTCGTCTTCAAGCTCCATCGCGAGAGACGATCGCTCTTCATCCGGCTTTTCGAACCCGTCCTCGGCCTCGAGCCCGATCTGCATCAGGAGACCGGAGGCATCCTCGGTGGTCGAGGGGTTGAAATCGAGCGTTCCGACCCCCGTGGGCTGCTCCGTGTAGCTCTGCTCGCGCGCACGGGTCGGTGCGTCGAGCAGGCCATCGTCGGCGAGGGAGTCCACCATCGAATCGAGCGAGACGGGAGGAGGAGGCGGAGGAGGCGCCTGTCCGGGCAAGGTCGCCTTGCGCGCGGCCCGCGCGACCGGCGGCGGCAACGGTGGAAGCGGCGGTCGATCTCCGACGTTCGTGATCTCGTCGTCGAGATCCGCGCCGCCCGCAATGCCGGCCGTGTCGCCGCTCGATTGGGCCACCTTCTTGAGCGAGACCTTGGCGAATGGGGCCTTACGCGCTGGGACGGAGAGCGACTGCGCGTGAAGCGCAGCACCCTGAGCAACGACCAGGTCCGGATCGATATCCACCCGCGGCTCGCGTCCGAAGTACTCGGCAACCATTCGTTGAAGCAGTGGAATCCGCGTCGAGCCGCCAACCAAGATGACGTTGTCTAGCTGAGTGGGACGCAGGCCTGCG
>CAMYMX010000083.1 GCA_947259605.1 uncultured Polyangiaceae bacterium
GGCCGTCGACGACTTCGCAAATGTCGACGAGCACCTCTTGGAACGGCCGCCCGGTCTTGGCGACGAGTGATGGGTTGGTCGTTACGCCATCGATGACGCCCATAGCGGCGGCATCACGGATCTCCTCGATGTCGGCGGTGTCGATGAAAATCTGCATGCCGCTAGTAAAGGGCGGGGGGCTCGCAGGGTCAAGCAGAGCACGAGCATAGCCCGGCGCGGTCGAGAAATCCAAGGTCCCGTCACTCGGTGAGCTCGATCTCAACCTCGTTGGTCACACCAGGAGGCTCGGCGGCGGGTTTGGACAGCGAGCAGACGACGACGCTCGCGAGAACTGCGGCGATCAGCCACAATAGGCTACCTCTCGGGGTCCATTTGCTCTTTGCGCGCACGGTGGAGTCCTACCGAGGGCAGTTTTGTCGCGGGAATGAAGAATAAGCAAGCGAGGTCGTCCAAACGGCATGCGTAGATTTCTCACAGTTTTCATCCTCTTGGCGGCGTGGAGCGGCAGTGCTTACGCAGAGCGCCAGAGCGGCAAAGTAGACGCCTCGGTTGCGCGTCTCGGCGCGCTCAACGTCGAGGAGAGGGCACTGCTCGCACCGCATCTCGCACACGGGCCCGTCCTGCTGACCGAGTTTCAAAACCGGCAGACCGACCTGCCCGCGGTGATCTACGCGGCGCGTATCCATGCGCCTGCCAAGACGATCGCCGGCGTCATCGGAAAACCAGCGGAGTATCCGCGCTTCATGAACGCGCTCACTTCGGTCGACATTCGCGAGGTGAGCGGGCAGATGACGGCCTTCGACTGGAGTTGGGGCGTGACGCTTTTCTCACTCACCGGCCAGAACGTGATGACGAGCTATCCGGGCAACTCGACTCGAGGATACCGCTTCGACGTACGGACGACCGGCGGAGACCTCGGTATTGGGCGGGTCATGTGGCGCGTCTACCCGGAGGGACCGAACAGGTCGCTCGTCGTTTTCGCCTCGCGACTCGACATGCGCAACGCGAACTACATCACCCGTCAGCTCGCTTCGGAAGGGAACTCCGTGAACCGGACGGTCAACGTCGCTGTGGCCATGGTCACGCTGCTGGAGGTCAAAGCGGAAGCCGAACGACGTGCGGGGACGTTGATCGATGGGATTTACGCGACGAAACCCCTTCGCCGGCCACGCGTGGACATGGACGGGCTGCGCTCGCTGCTCGCGCGAGGGGACTTGGTGTTCATGGACATGGACGGTATGACGCTGCACAGCGTGGCGGTCGTCGGCCGAGCCGGCGCGAGCGAGAGGCGGGTGCGCCGCGTGATGCTCGACCCGGAGGAGTTCGGCAAGTCGCTACTTCACGGAAGCTGCGCTGAGGTCGTCGAACGCAGTGAGAAGGGGACTCGGTTCGAGTGGGAGATCCCTATTCCCCTGCTGCACGTCGGTGGAGAGATGATCCTCCGACCCAGCCCCAGTGTAGTCTCGGTGGATGGCATTTCGGGCACGCTGTCGAGGGGCCAGTGGCGTTTCGACACCTACCGCTACCCCGGAGGTGAAGCGGGCGTCATCGCCTGGGCCACCTTCGATCCGGCAGATTCTCCAAAGCTCATTCGTAAGCTGATCGCCGGAAACACCTATTTCTCGCACGGCTTCGTCGCGGCGACCCAGCTCGCCGTGATGCGCTCACTTCGAACACGCGTGCACCTGCTCGGCCGCTAGCCCGAATCCGCCGCTGCGTCGGCCCTGGCCATAGAACCAAACCGCGCCATCTTAGAACCGCAGAGTCGCGGAGGCGCCTGCCCCGAGTGTCTCGATTTGCAACCGCGCCGTCTCACGCTCGCGCTTCCGCTTATTCTTGTGGGTCATGAATAGCGTGAAGGACGTGATCGCGGACAATGCCGTCAAGCCAAGAGCGACCTGCGCAGAAATCGCCAGCTGCTGACCGCGGTCGGCGTTCGGGCCGGTCCGGTCATCTTTGTCTCGTCGGAGCGCCAAGCCCCCCAGCACTGCGCCAGTGACCAGGGATGCTGCTGCGATGCTGCCGGTAGCAATCACCGCTCGGCGGATGGTCTGATCTTCACGCTCGATCGCGCGCTGAGTCGCCTGCTTTGCGTCTTCGCTTTGCTTGGCGAGCACTGCGCTTGTCTCTTCTGCCTCGAAATCGAGCTCCCGCACCTCACCGTAGCCGACCTGAACCGTCTTCTGTCCGACCTGCGTTCCGTCTCCCACGACGACCACGATGTGCACCCCGGGATCGACCTCGAGCTCGGCGGGCGTCTTTTTCGTGCTGGGAACACCATCGAGCAGAATCGCGAGGCCGACTCGCTCAGAGCGAACCAGCAGCACCGCAGGGCTCTTCAGAAGGGTCGCGATTCGCACGTTGACCGATTCTGCGTCCGGAGCATCGGGCCGCTCGACCAGGTAATGCTCCAGCATGGCGACAGCCCCCGGCTCGTCTCCACGACGCTGCCGCGTATCGGCGACCGCAACCAGGAGCTTCGGGTCTCGCTCGAGCGCGAAAGCTCGAAGCCAAGCCCGCTCCGCCGCTTCGTACTGCCTCGCCTCGAAGAATCGTCTGCCTAGCTCATAGGCATCGGCCGCAGTGGTCACGGGATTCGAAAGTAGCTCTGCGAGCTCGTCTTCCGAGGGCAACGGCGCAGCCTCTATCGGATCAGCAGCCGGTTGCGCACCGGCCACGGCCGCGGGACCAAGAAACAGCAACGCGGAAAGAAGCAGCCTCATGAAGGCTAGGCTCCTCCGTTGCCGCCTTGGCCGCCCGCCCCAGCCGAGCCACCCATGCCGGCAGCGCCGCCCTGGCCAGCCTCGCCGCCCTCGCCTCCGGCGCCTGCCATGCCCCCCGCGCCCGCCATGCCGCCCGCGCCGCCTTGGCCAGCCGAGCCGCCTTGGCCGCCAGCGCCAGCGGAGCCACCGTTGCCGCCAGCCCCGCCTTGGTTGCCTCGAAGATCGTCACAGACCTCTTGGGTTTCACAGAAGCCCTGGGTGAACGGACTGCTCAGGTGACAGCAGATCAGGGTGCCGTCGCATTCGTCGTTCTGAAAGCAGGTGGTGCCCACGCCGCCCACACAGGCGACCAGAAGAAGAAGGAAAACCGAAAACAGCCAAAGCAAGGGGGAAGTGATGAATCTCATGAGCGCGGCGAGCATAGCTCAGAGGACTTCGGGGGGCCACGCTTCCGGCTCGATCCGCGGCAGGCCCCCGCTACACTCCCGCCCCTCGATGCCGATCCCCGAAAACCATGCCGATGCGCCGCGCGCCGGTCGATGTGCAATCGTCGGCCGGCCCAACGTGGGCAAGTCGACGCTGCTCAATGCGCTGCTCGGGCAGAAGCTCGTGATTGCGACGCCACGGCCAGGGACGACCCGGTCCTGCGTGTTGGGGGTCTACGCTTCCAACGAACCGCCCACGCAGGTGGCCTTCGTGGACACACCAGGTCTCGAGCGGCCCAAAGGAGCGCTCGGCCGTGTTCTGATCGACAGCGCCAAACAGGGGCTCGTCGACTGCGACGCGATCGTGTTCGTGACCGAGGCGCCAAACGCAGGCGCCGCGCTCGCGGTTCACGAAAAGGATCGGACCGCCCTGCAAGCGCTGGAGGCCACGAACGTGCCGGTCATCCTCGCGATCAACAAGGTAGACCGGCTCAAAGTCAAAGAGAGGCTGTTCGCATTCATCGAGGCGTATCAGAAGAATCGCTCATTCGCCGCAGTGGTACCGATCTCTGCAACGCGGGGAACCAATCTCGAGGCGCTGCTCGGTGAGATCCGTGCGACCCTACCCGAGGGCCTTCTCTATGATGCCGATTTCCTGACCGACAGGCCGGAGCGTTTCTTCGTGAGCGAGCTGGTTCGCGAAGCGGCGATGCTCAACACTCGCCAGGAAATCCCGTACGGAATCGCCTGCGATCTGGAGAGCTATCGCGAAGAGGGCAGCCTGCTCCGAATCGAAGGTACGCTCATCGTCGAAAAGGCGAGCCACAAAGCGATCGTGATCGGAAGCCGCGGCGAGACGATCAAGAAAATCAGCACGGAGGCGCGCCAGGAGATCGAGGCATTCTTGGGGCGCAAAGTGTATCTACGCTTGTGGGTCAAGGTCATCCCGGGTTGGACCCGGGACCCGACCAAGGTGCGCCAGCTCGCCATCGAAGAGAGCGGGGCATGAGCGGGCGGCGTCGCAACCACGCGCGAAGGCCTGCGGGCTCTGTCGTCAACAAGCCCTTGGTCGCCATCGTCGGTCGTCCGAATGTCGGCAAGAGCACGCTGTTCAACCGTCTGGCCGGACAGCACATCGCCATCGTGGAGGACATCCCGGGGGTAACCAGGGACCGCCACTACGCTGATTCGTTCGCACTAGGCCGCGAGCTCGTGCTGATCGACACGGGTGGGTTCGACCCGGACAGCGACGATCCGATGAAGGCTGGCATCACAAGCCAGGTTCGATTGGCGCTCGAAGAGTGCGATGTCGTCGTCTGCGTGGTGGATGCCACGGTCGATCCACTGCCCGCGGACCGCGAAGCCGTTGCGCTCCTGCGCGACGCCGGCAAGCCGGTGATCTTCGTCGCCAACAAGGCGGACTCACAGGCAAGGGAGCACGACGCGGTGTCCTACTACGAGCTCGGGATCAGCTCGATCATGCCGATCTCTGCGCTTCACGGGCGAGGCATCGGCGACTTGGAAGAGGCGATCTTCGAGCGACTTCCCGAGGTCGCGGAGATCAGCGAACCGGCGCTCGACGTTCCGCGCGTCGCGATCATTGGCAGGCCAAACGCGGGCAAGTCGTCGCTGGTGAATCAGCTCTGCGGTGAAGAGCGGCAGCTGGTCGACGACCGGCCGGGAACCACCGTCGACAGCGTCGACACGCTGGTCGAACGCGACGGGCAGAGCCTGATCCTGATTGACACCGCCGGGATTCGCCGCAAACGAAGCGTGAAGAAGCGCGGTGTCGAGGGCCTGAGCGTCCTCCAAGCGATCCGGTCGATCGAACGTAGCCACGTCGTCGTGCTGATGATCGACGCCGCAGCGGGGATCGGCGAGCAGGATGCAAAAATCGCCGGCCTCGCCCACGACCGGGGCCGCGCCCTAATCATCGCGCTCAACAAGACCGACCTGCTCAGCCGGGAGGCGCAGAAGAAGGCGATGGATCGAACGCGCGAAGTCTTGGCCTTCGTACCATGGGCGCCCATGGTGACGGTGAGCGCCCTCGAGGGACGAGGGATCAAGGCTTTGCTAGGGCGGGTGGACGACGCGGTGGCAGAGCATCGCAAGCGCATTGGCACGGCCGAGCTCAATCGCTTTTTCGAAGAAGTCCTCGACAAGCACCCTCCCCCTACGATGCACCATCGGTCGGTCCGGCTCTACTACATCACGCAGGCGAGCGTCGCGCCGCCGACGTTCGTGATCATGACCAACTCGCCCAAGGACGTGCACTTCAGCTACCAGCGATACGTGGTCAACCAGATCCGCGAGCGATTTGGCTTCCAAGGGACGCCAATCCGGGTGCGGTACCGGGGCAAAAAGGGCCGGAAGAGCTAAACTCGTACGGTTCGGAGCGCTTTGAGCTCCGCGCGTGCGGTGGGATTGCCGAGCTGTCCGCAGGCCGCCATGACGCCACGGCCTTTGGTCACACGCTCGCGGACGGGCAAGCCTTCGGCCCGGAGCCAGCCGATGAAACGCTCGACCTCGGCTTCCTCGGGCGCGCGCGCGAGCGGCATCGAGCCGGGATTGTAGGGAATGAGGTTGACGAGAACCCGATCGAGGGGCCTGCAAAACGCGGCCACCGCACGGGCATCGGCCTCGGTGTCGTTGATCCCGGGCAAAAGACAATAGTTGACGCCCAGTGCGAAGTTGCGACGAGGGCGATACACGATGAGCGCCTGCTGAAGCTTCGCAAGGTCGTTGCGTCGATTGATCGGCATCAGCTCGTTCCGCAGCGAATCGTTCGCTGCGTTCAAGCTGATCGAAAGATTGAGCCGCTTGAATCCAAGCTGGTCGAGGAGCCGGATTCCTTCGACATGCCCGACCGTGCAAATCGTCAAACGCTCTTGACCGATCGCCAAGCCTGCCTCGTCGTTCAGGACCCGCAGCGCCTGGAGCACGTTCTCGGAATTGTCGAGCGCCTCGCCCATCCCCATGAAGACGAGGTTGCGAATCGGCCAGCCGAGACGATGCCTTGCGACGAGCAACTGAGCGATGATCTCGTCGGTCCGAAGGTGACGAAGCAACCCCATGCGCCCGGTTTCACAAAATGTGCAGCCCATCTTGCAGCCGACCTGGCTCGAGACGCACAGCGTGTATCGACCGCGCCCCATGGGGATGCGCACCGACTCGACTTCGAGCCCGTCTTGCAATCGCAAGACCATCTTGGAGGTCGCTCCATAGTCTCCCTCATCCGATTTCACTGCGACCAGCTCCGGGAGCTCGAAGGAAAACGCTGCACGCCAGGCCTCGGCGGCCTCGCGGCCGAGCCCAAAGCTCTCCGGCTGGAAACGACCCTCGCGCATGACCTGTCGATGGATCCGCCGAGCCATCCCGTGGCCGCGCGGTAGCAGTGTCTTGGCGCGCTGGGCCAGCTCTGCGTTGCAAAGGCCGTGAATCGGCTGCTTGTTCATCTCAATCCTGAACCAGGAGGAAGTGCGCCGTTGCCACGGCGACAGGACAGTCCGGATCGTCCTGATAGGCGAATACACGAACGTTGGCGACTCGCCTACCGCGCCGGGTGAACTCCGCCCGAGCAAGCACGTCCTGAGGTTTGGCGCCGCGAAGATACTCGACGGTGATGTTGATCGTCTTGGGGATTGCCGTCGTCTCCCCGTGCCACAGCAATTTGAAGATCGCCGTCGACTCCATGAGGGCGCCAAGCGTACCGCCATGAAGCGCGGGCACATTGGCATTGCCGACGAGGTGGTCTGAGTAGCGCATTCGCCCGATGACCTCGCCGTCGACGAGCTCGGCACTGATGCCCATGAATCGGGCGTAGGGGATCGCCTCCTGCAGCGACCGGAAGTCGCCAGTCTGGCGAAGGTCCACCACTGCATCGCGCAGCCTCACTTGGACACCGTGTCTTTCGTTCGCCGTCCTTCGTCCGGGAAAATCACGAACGTCCCCGATGCGGTCGCAATGGGGTTTACCTTGTCACCGTGATGCGCCCTGGCGCGCACAAATGCGACGTGCCTGGTGACTTTGTAGCAATGGGCGCCGCAGATCACTTCCTGATGAGGCAGTGCCGGGCGGACGTAGTCGATTCGAAGATCGAGTGTTGCGATTCGCCGCGGGGCAGCGAGCGACATGATGACCGCGCCACCACAGGTCGCGTCGATCAGGCTGGTTATGCAGCCGCCGTGCAGGACCTCCGTCTCGGGATTGCCTACCAGATCCAAGCGATAGGGCAGAGCCAGCGAAAGATGCTCCGGCCTGTAGTCGACGACTCGAAGACCCAAAGCCTGGTTATGCGGGACCGCTCCGACGTAGCGCCCCTCGAGGCGTCGCCTGATTTCATCCTTCTGCGGAAGAAAGGGGTCGGACACGGATCACCGTGTAGCAGGCTTCGGCCAAGTGGCTCAAGGCGCAAGGTTAGACGGGGGGTGGTGGCGGCGGCGGGCTGACCTGCTCGCCGAGCCAATCGTCGGACGAGACGAACTCCACGCCTTCGATGCTCTTATCGGCGAGAAGATCAGGGTGATCGGTGAGCACCCGAGGCACCCCGGCGGCCTTTGCGAGGGCGACGAGCGCCTCGTTCCAGTCTTCGATGAAGAAGTCTTTCGTCGGGACGACGTCGACGAGACCGCGGATGGTCGTCATCTGCTGTGCGACGGCATCATCTTTGAACTCCGGAAGCGCATGAAGCATCGACTCGACGCGTTCCATCACCCAGGTCGAAGTCTTTGGTTTGACAGGGCCTCCAAACGCGCGCCGAACGGCACGCTCGGGGGGAGAGCCAAACGCGATGGAAGCGTTGACGTAGATGTCGGGCGCTAAAACGACGTCCATGCCCAAAGCCTAACACGGTGCCGGGAGGCTTGACATCGTTCGAGCCAGAGGTAGTCGTCAAACATGAAGGCGATCTGGATTCCGAAGCACGGAAAGCCCGACGTCCTCGAGCTCCGAACGCGCCCGGACCCGATCCCCGGGCCCGGCGAGGTCAGGGTTCGCGTTCGAGCATCGGGAATCAACTTTGCAGACATCATGGCCCGGCAGGGGCTTTATCCCGACGCGCCATCCCCACCGATGGTGGTCGGCTATGAGGTATCGGGCGTCATTGACTCGGTAGGCGAGGGAGTCACCGACCGGAGCGAAGGCCAACGGGTCCTGGCGATGACTCGGTTTGGCGGTTACGCGGAGGCCGTGTGTGTCGATACGGCGCAAACGTTTCTGATGCCAGAGCAGATGAGCTTCGAAGAAGGTGCCGGCCTTCCGGTCACGTACCTGACCGCCTACCACATGCTGTTCAACGTGTTTCGACTGAGAGCCGGGGATCGGGTCTTGATTCACCAGGCCGCGGGTGGCGTGGGTACCGCAGCGAGCCAGATCTGCCGCTCGGTCGGAGGGGTCACGACCTACGGCACCGCGTCGGAAGCGAAGCACGACCACGTGCGGGACAACGGCTGCGACCACCCAATCGACTACCACAGCAAGGACTACGCGGACGAGGTACGGCGGCTGACCGGTGGCCGCGGCGTCGACTGCGTGCTCGACGCGCTTGGGGGCGATGACTGGAAGAAGGGTTTCTCGCTGCTTCGACCCGGAGGTCTCCTCATTTCGTTCGGCTGGGCGAACATGGCGAAAAAGGGGAAACGCCGTCTGACCCATCTGCTCGGCGAAGTCACGCACGTTCCCTTGTGGACGCCGATTCGGCTGATGCAGCAGAACAAGGGTGTGGCGGGGGTCAACATGGGGCGACTCTGGGACGAAAGCGATCTGATACTGGACGCGTTCAGGGCGCTCTTGAAGCTCTACGAACAACGCCTGATCAAGCCGCACGTCGACCGATCCTTTGCCTTTGAGCACGCTGCTGACGCCCATGCGTACATCGAAGCTGGCCAAAACAGAGGGAAAGTCCTACTCACGCCATCGCCATGACTGTCCATCTGTGTTTCGTTTGTCTTGGGAATATCTGCCGCTCGCCTACTGCGGAGGCGACCATGCGTCGGCTCCTCGCACGCGAGCGCCTTGATGGCGCGATCGAGATCGATAGCGCGGGAACGGGAGACTGGCATGTGGGCGAGCCTCCCGACGGCCGGGCAACCCTTTCGGCGAAGCGCCGGGGCATCGAGCTCGCCGGCCGCGCGCGCACGGTAGGGGCGAAGGACTTCGTGCGTTTCGATTACTTGATTGCGATGGATCGAACGAACCAGCGTGATCTGCGTCGGATGGCACCCGACGATTCAGCCAAGGCAAAGATCGTGCTTTTCCGAAATTACGATCCCGACTCTCCCCGTGATGCCGATGTGCCCGACCCGTACTACGGTGAGGGCGACGGTTTCGAAACCGTGCTCGACATCTGCGAAGCGGCGTCGCGGGGACTGCTCCGGCACATCCGAGAGAAACATCGCCTATGACCCCCGAGCTGCGCACGGCGCTCGAGCAACGGTTGGGCAAACCGCTGCGCGGCGCAAAACCCCTTGGTGGCGGCGACATCAACGACGCGTACCAAGTCGCCCTGGGTGACGGGACGCAGCTCTTCGTGAAGACGCACGCGAACCCACCGCCAGGCATGTTCGAGGCGGAAGCGCGCGGGCTTCGCTGGCTCGCGGACGCGAACGCAATTCGGACCCCTCGCGTGATTGCAGTCTCGGATGCGCGGCCGGCGTACTTGGCGCTCGAGCTGATGACGCCTGCGAAGCGTCGAGCTGCGTTCGATGAAACTTTGGGTCGATCGTTGGCTGCCCTCCATGCGTATGGCGCAC